>CAZNPR010000001.1:0-70071 GCA_964574965.1 uncultured Syntrophomonas sp.
ATCGCTCATATGGTTTTCATCCAGGAAGCGGATGACATTCACGCTGATGTTTTCTCTCTCTTTACTGTTTACAAAGCGATCAATAAAAGTAAAAGCTTCATACTCATTTTTAAAATAGAGCAGGTGCGAAAAAGACGCCTGCGGTGTTGGTCTAAGCTTGAGGGTTACTTCCACGATGATGCCGAAGACGCCTTCGGTAGAGATATAATAGGTAAATTCCTGGTCAGCCGGAGTCAGCGTTTTGGTTTCACCCGAGGCGGTCACCACGGTCATGGACTGGATTTGTTTGGACAGGTGGCCATAGCGAAAACTGTTGATACTGTAGCCGCCGGTTGCAATCCATCCCGCTACGGTGGAAAATTTGCTGGATGGATAAGTCATCAGGGACAGCCCCTGCCTTTTGGCCAGGATGTCTATATCGCTCCAGCGCGCACCCGCTTCAACGCGGGCAGTCTTTTGTTCCGGGTCAATTGCGATGATTTTTCTAAAAGGGGACAGATCAACCACGATCCCCGCCTTGGTGGGGACGACGCCGCCAAATCCCCATGAAGCGGCTCCGCGTGGTATAACCGGGATATTCTTCTCATTGGCAAAGGCTAAAACCTTTTTGATTTCAGCAACGTTTTTAGGCTGCACCACGAAGGATGGCTGCGTTTTAAATAACAGTTTGGTCATGAAAGAGGGTACCTCGCCGATATCATGGCTGTACATCTCTTTCTCTTCCGGCCTGTCGATAATTTTTATATTGCCTGCACTGCTTCTAAACTCTTCTATTATTTTCATGTTGTTCTCATCTCCCACGCTGGCCTCACCTGCCCTTAGTACTAAATATATATTCCATAAAAGGCAATAAAAAAACGCCCTAAGCCAAAGTTTAAGCACGTCACTGCTTCAACCTAACTTAAGGACGTCGTTGTCCATAAAACATTTTATTTAATTCAAGTCAATTGATCAACCTAACTTTCGCTTTATTTTACATGCATGACATTGTTTATACAATGGGTACTCGAAAGAAATATTGTATACTTTTTTGATGGATACCATGCCGCAAAGTACCTGTAACAGTTTTTTGCCGCTCTGCCGGACCTATGCAACCAGCGGTTATTAAAAGGCTTTAGGCAATCATTACCTGTTATTCCCGCATCCAATGATCCAATTGAATTAACCAGGCCCAATACCCTGCAACTTTCACAAGCAGTAATCCTGAGAATTAACGAGAAAACCCTAACCCAGGAGTGTCTATTTTATCGTGGATACCTCATGTTTCATGATTACCAGTTTTGTGAATCTTCTACTACTTCTTCGATTTCATGTTTTTTTCGCCGGGTCATCAGCAGTTCCACTTCATCTGCCGGTGGACGGTTCTCATACAAAATATAATAACAAGCCCTCACGATCGGCATTTCCACGTTCATACTCCTGGACATTTCATAGACGACCTGGGTGGTATAAAAGCCTTCCACTACCATACTGGTCTTTTCCAGAGCAGCTTGCGGTGTTTGTCCCTGGCCGATCAAAAAGCCGGCCTGATGATTACGCGAATGTCTGCTGCCGCAAGTCACCACCAGATCCCCCAGCCCGCTGAGCCCATATAAGGTACGGGGATCAGCTCCCAACTTTTCGGCAATTCTTATCATTTCATGCAACCCACGGGTAATGATGGCTGCTGTAGTATTGTCTCCATAGCCCAGCCCCCGCGCAATACCGGCAGCAATGGCTACGATGTTCTTTAAAGCGCCGCCCAGTTCCACTCCGGCTACGTCCGGGTTGGTATACACCCTGAAATGAGATGAAATATAAGTATCCTGTATATCAAAAGCGGTTTCTTTTTTAAAAGCCGACACAGTTACCGCTGTCGGGAGTTCAGCCGCCACTTCCTCAGCATGGCTGGGTCCCGATAATATGGCATAGCGTTTCTTTATACTGCTGCCCAAAACATCTTCGGCTACCTGACTCATTCTCATGCCGGTATTAAGTTCCAGCCCTTTGGCAGTGTTGACCAGATACATTTCTTTATGCAAAAGCGGTTTCAACTTACTTAAGGTCTCCCTGACACCCTGCGAAGGAACCGCTAAAACAACCATACCTGCATTTTCAACGGCTTCTTTTAATTCAAGAGTTATGGATACGTTATCCGGAAGAGTCACCCCCGGAAGAAATCTCTTGTTCTCCCGGGTCGCCATAAAACTTTCAAGTCCTGCTTCAGGCCTGCTCCACAGAGAGATCTGATGGTAATTTTTGCTGAGCAGCAATGCCTGCGCAGTTCCCCAACTGCCTGCCCCCAATATACATACTTTCTCCATATTGTTTCCCCTCTTATTTCTAACGGATCATACTGCTGCTGATTTTTGATTCAGTTCCTTTTCGGAGCCGCTCGATGTTTTCCTTATGTTTATATATAACTAATGAAGCTGCAAAAAAGTAAAGTAAAATTATCGTTATATCAGGATCAAGAAGGATCCCTAAGAAAGGCAATGAACACGCTACGACCAGAGATCCCAGCGAAACGTAGCGGGATATTAAGACCACTGCCGCAAAAGCCAAAACTAAAATGATAAAAATAATTGGATTGGTATATAAAACGATGCCTGCAATCGTTGCTACCGCTTTACCTCCCTTAAATTTTAAAAATACCGGGTAACAGTGCCCGATCATTGCTGCCACAGGGCAGAGAAAAATTACCACCGGTCCCCCGAAGGCAAACCCTATCCAGGCTGCAGTAAAACCTTTTAAAAGATCCAGGGCAAAGGCAACCAAGGCAATTTTCAGCCCCAAATTACGGAGAACATTTGTAGCTCCGACGTTCCCGCTTCCTTTGGACCGTATATCCATACCGCCCATATAACGACTGACTATATAAGAAAAAGGGATCGAGCCAATGAGATAACAAAGCAAAATCAATAAGATTTCCTGCAAAAGTTCTCCTCCTTTTATTCTTTGGAAACGTTTTGCCTGACAATAAGCTTGATAGGAGTCCCTTCAAAGCCAAAATTTTTACGCATCACATTATCCAAATAACGAAGATAAGAAAAATGTACTTCCTCCGGATGGTTGGCAAACAATACAAAAGTCGGCGGAGAGGTTGCTACCTGCGTAGAGTACATAATTTTGATCTTTTTATTGCCGCCCCCCGGCAGAGGGTTAATCAGCATGGCTTCATTCAATACCTGATTGAGTTCAGAAGTTCCGATTCGGCGGTGGTTTTGTTCAGCCACAAAATCAACCAGTTCGATCACTTTGAATATACGCTTCTTCGTTAATGCCGAAACATACATGATCGGTGAATAAGCCAGAAATTTCAGTTCCTCTCTGATATCTTTGTCAAATTCATTCATGGTGCGCCCGTCTTTTTCAACCAGATCCCATTTATTGACCACGATAATATTTGGTTTAAATTGTTCATGAACATAACCGGCAATGCGCTGGTCCTGTTCGGTGACTTTGTCTACCGCATCGACCATGATCAATGCTACGTCAGCTCTTTCAATACTTTTCAGGGTCCTGATAATACTATATTTCTCGGTAGGGATTTTAACACGGGATTTTTTTCTTACCCCGGCCGTATCGATCAGTACATATTTTTTTCCCTGATATTCAAAGGGTGTATCGATGGCATCTCTGGTGGTACCCGGCACATCGCTGACTATGACTCGGGTTTCTCCAAGGAGTGCATTGACCAGAGAGGATTTGCCTACATTAGGCCTTCCCACGATGGCTATTTTGATCGCATCCGGGTCTTCCTGATAATCTTCTGCCGGGCCGAATTTATCGACCACTGCATCCAGCAGATCATTGGTATTCATGCCATGCATGGCTGAAACAGGTATAGGGTCTCCCAATCCCAGCTGATAAAACTCGTAATAATCGAGTTGTTTTCCGAAATTTTCAATTTTATTGGCTGCCAATATTACTGGTTTACTTGATCTGCGCAGCAGTTCTGCCACTTGCTGATCCTCAATGGTTATCCCTTCCTGGCTGTCAACTACAAACAGCAGCACATCAGCTTCTTCGATTGCCAGCTCTGCCTGCCATTTTATTTCCCGGGTAAATATATCCCCTTCATCGAAACGGATCCCTCCGGTATCGATGACGATAAACTCCCGTCCGACCCATTCGGAAGTATCATACAGCCGGTCTCTGGTAACGCCCGGCACATCTTCCACAATCGCTTTCCGGACTCCTACCAGCCGGTTAAAAAGGGTCGATTTACCAACATTAGGCCTACCTACTATTGCTACGATCG
The DNA here is from genome assembly GCA_964574965.1 of uncultured Syntrophomonas sp. Lineage (GTDB taxonomy): Bacteria > Bacillota > Syntrophomonadia > Syntrophomonadales > Syntrophomonadaceae > UBA1368. Next base: position 4,244 of record CAZNPR010000001.1, read on the forward strand.
GTTTAGTCATCTTGGACTCCTTTCAAGATCGCATCTACCAAACTTTGCGCGCTGCCATCGACGGTCTGAAAAATGGCGCCGGTTATTTTGCCTATTTCAGCGATGCTTACATCATCCAATAAAACATCATTGCCATCCTTGAATACAACTTCCGGAATGATTATATTTTCACCTTTATAATTTATGCCTAAACAATCAATAATATCGCTGCCGGTAAGTAACCCGGTGACCGAAACATTGCCGCCAAAAAAGCTGTTTTTGACCGGCAGCACTACTACAGTAAGGCCGGCTATTTCATTGAGCCGCCTGCTTATCCTGGATATGATTGGCAAGGCTGATTCCCCGGTCAGCAGGAAAACTTTACGAGGCGGGACCTCTATTGGCAATTGTGCTTCCAGCGCAGAAAAATCATCCAATAAAATCCTGGAAAGGCCGATCCCATTTTCGATCTGGGAATAATCATCGTAATACTCATCCCCAGGCACCGACAGACCAGCGGCAAGATAAAACTCATCAGCCAGATAGACCAAACCATAGCCAAGTTCTTCCCGGAAGCGTGCCTGATATCCATCGATCAATGTGATGATATCTCGGATCTCTTTCAGGTCAAATACTCGCAAATCGGCCAATTTATTACGATGGCCGGTGAGGCCTACGGGAACGATACCAATGGATTGCACGCAGGGATGCATTCCGGCCAGCTGTTCAATGGTATCCTTTAAAACTTCCCCGTCATTGATGCCCGGACACAGAACGATCTGTGTATGTATCATTATATCAGCATCTGACAAGCGCTTTAGCTGTGCTCTGATATTTGCAGCCTCCGGGTTATTCATCATCTTCGCCCTGATCTCCGGATCCATGCAATGAACTGAAACATATAAAGGACTTAACCGCATGGCAATTATTTTTTGCCAATCACTTTCAGTAAGATTAGTCAGGGTGATAAAATTGCCATACCAGAATGAATAACGATAATCATCATCTTTGGTATATAAAGTTGCACGCATTTTCTCCGGCAGTTGATCGATAAAGCAAAAGACACATTTATTTTTACACCTTTTCATTTTATCAAAAATAAACCCATTGAATTGCAAGCCCAAATCTTCATCAAAATCTTTTTCCAGTTCTATTTCCCACTGCTCTCCATCAGTTTTTTCGATCAATATGGTGAGTTCATCATCACTGGTGAGAAATTGATAATCGAGCATATCACAAATGGGCAGATCGTTAATGGAAATCAACTTATCTCCTGCCGTGATCCCTGCCTGCTCACTGATACTTCCTGCTGTTACCTTGTCAATGACTACCATTTTATCCTCCGATGATTTTGATTAAACTCTTAAACATTATCTATCAAAATATATTCATTGCGCAAGGTCAAAAAAACGGCAGAAAAATCCCTGCCGTTTTTAAGTCATATAGGCTTTAGTTTTGTATCATCTGAGCCTGTAATTGTTTAACTTGAGCATAAATTGAGAATATCTTTCTCTTGGTAATAAAACGGCTTACGTAGAAATACCAGCTGCCGGCACCGATAACACCTGCCACGGCGGTCAGCCATAAAAGCAATTTATCCTGTGGGATGGTAACAGGCAGCACTGCCAGTTGATTGGGTTCACTCCCTAATATATCCCTTAACTGTTCAATGGTTTTCTTCATCATTATAATATCCGTTTCACAGCCCAAAGCATAAACCATATTTTCATTTTGGTCCTGCCCTAATAGAATAGGAAAACCACTGGCTTCCAGGTTAACATCAGCAAATCCATTGAGATTTTTAAAGTCTGCCTCAGGCTTTTGGCCTAAATAATAATAGCCCGCAATGAGCGCTTGGTGTACACCAGTCATTCCTAAAAAAATTATCTTCATTAATACTACGCCTTGTTTAAAATTTTGAATTTGGTCATTTCCACCAGGTTGACCAGTTCCCAAAAAGCCTTCTGCGTACCCTGGATCACCACAGGACGGCCAAATCTGGCAGCACCTATTCTCCGCGACGTAAATCCGCCTAATTTCATGCTCCAATTTACTCTGCCCATGGTATTCACTGCTGCGACCTGATCCTTTTTGCCCAACAATTCAGCAATACCCACCAGCACGTTACTGAATCTGTCTGACTGGCTTTTTTTCCCCAGTACATAAACTGCATTATTCTGATCATCGAATCCCATGAAACGAATGGAGCCGAAATCGTTATTGGTGGTTTTATCAAAATAAGGCAATGCCATTATTTCATCTCCGGCAGGAGTTTTATCGGAGCTTAATAACCCCAAATGGATCGCTGCAGCAGTCACCGAAGAATGGGATCCGCCAAAACAATGATAAATAATGATCATACAATTCCTCCTTAATGACGGCAGACCAGATATATACCGTTTTCCAGATCATGGACCATGCCGCCCAGTATCTTGGCCAGATAAAGACTGATTTTTTGCTGTTCCTCTTCATCAGCAGCCATAAACACCGGGCATCCGCCGCCGCTGACCAATGTATCATTCAATGTAATAATCGCTAAAATCATTTCATTGATCTTTATTTCCATCAGTCAGCCGCCTTTCTGCCGTAATAAGCCTTTAATGCGGTTCCTTGGGATGACTCGATAACCGGGACTCGTTTAATGATTTCGATCAAAAATTTCAAATCCTGTTCACTGGTCATTATATAAAGAGCCAAATATCCCTGGTCGATCTGCTTACGGGCTATCGGCATCAAGTCAGGTTCATTGACATCTACCTTGGTGCCTAAAATGGCTACGGCATCATGGATGATCGCCTGGCGTTGTCCGGGCGAATCCAGTGTAATCCGAGCATTATCGTCCTTAGGTTTGATCAAGACCCCCATGCCTTCCCGCAAAATTTTTTCCCTGACCTTGGGCATTCCAACATTCATAATAAATACATCTTCTACTTTCAGCATTGACCCGGAAAAAGTAAGCTCAGCTGCCTGTATTTCCGCAATATCACCGATAACTTTACCGCTCATAAACTGAGTAGAAGCGATGATCGCCAGTGGTCCAGCAATAAATGCACATGGCCAGCTTAGAATTTGCACCACAGCACCAGTGATCAAAGCAGTAAAAATAACCATATAATTGCGGGCTTCAAATACCCGGGCGATCCCCTCAATATAATCGGTCCCCCGGGTTATCAGCTTGTTCTCTTCCAGCTTCCCCAGGGTTTCCCGTTCCATATTTCTTATTTGCCTGAATTCCTGGGCAGCCAATACTAAAAATGTGACGGCTACGAAATCCGGTTTAGCAATGGCAACCACCGCCACTGCTCCCAGGCTGGCAGCAATAAAACCCAAAGCCAAATGGGTTAGCTGCCCATGGGGGTATGTGGGGTACTGCCGATAATCACGCCTTAACAGGATGATCCGGTTGAGAAATCCAGCCGTGGTTGCTGTAAGCAGAACGATCAGATATTCCTGCATCAGCGATTTGCATTGCCTTTATTGAGAAAATAAAACCCGCCAGCCGCAGCTGCTACCACAGCGAGAATAACCGCTATGGTTGTTCCTGCTCCCTGGTTATCGCCGGTAAGCGGTTTTTTGGCTGCTCCCCCTTCAGTTTCTGCCACGCCTAAGGCAGCAGGAATCGTCTGGGCAAATAATGCTACTCCCTTTTCGGCTTGGGCCTTATCATTGGTATGAGCTCCAACTTCTATTAAAACTGCCCGGGGGTGCAGATCCTGATTGAAGGTTGACTTACCAATAAAGATCCCATTTGAAAGCCCCGGTTCTTTTTTATCCATCAGTGCCTTTATTTTTTTGGCAAATTCCAGATTGGTATTCATTTTAGGGTTCTGCCGTCCGATAACCAGCTTAATTTTAGTTACATCCTCACCTTTTACTTCAGCCTGGTATTGTTCAGGTGGTGTTGCATCACGATGGACATCCAAAACCAGATCCGGGTTTTTCTTAAGCAGGGATGCTGCGGTACGGCGCGAGCGGGTGTAAGCATTTACATCATGGGGATTATGATTGTTTTCGCTATAATCTACATTAAAGCCCAGCTTTTTTAGCTGCTGCACCAGTGACTGACCAACATCGTAGATTCCTCCACGTCCGGCGATACTTTCGGTTCCGTCAGTAGGTACATAGGATTCATCACTATGGGTGTGATATACCGCAATGGTAGGTTTGTTAGCTGATAAAGCTGGAACTTCACCTGACTTAAAAATCCAGGCTTTGCGCTGGGGACTATATTCCAATACCGGCATGACCTCCTCCCCCAGGTATTTGCAGATAGCCGTTCTGCCATTAACAGCCGTTACCCGGTAACGAGAATTATCCGCTGTGATGTATTCGTCGCCGATATTTACCTCCAGGCCGGTCTGATGAATCGTTTGATTGTTTTCATTGATCAAAGTGTAATATTGACCTGAAGGCAGTTCGGTATTAGCGTATGCTAAACCGCCACTTAGTATCAAGCAAAACGCGGCCAGAATAATGATCAGTACTTTTTTATTCCTTTTCATCTTCGTTGCCTCCCTCTTTATCACTTTCGGGTGCAGGTTTGCGGGCCGGTTCCGGTTCTCGTAAATTGCTCAATAACTCTTCCGGTCGTCCTTCTGTTTGTGGCCCGCCGCTGATCCTTTCCAATACTTCACCTATGGTCTCGGCCAGCAGTACTGCTAAGACGCCTGCCACAACCAATGAATCAAAAGCTCCGCCTCCGCCTACTGCAACAGTCCCCTGCAGTCCGGTGCGACTCAGCCAGATAAACTGGGTAACATCTACGGATAAAACGCCGATAACAGCAGCAAAAAAAGCCCCCCGCCGTGACCGTCCGGCCAGATAACCTACTACACCAGCTACCAGGGGGTAAATATAAATCGGATCAATAAAAATGTTTTCCGGTTCTGCTCCTAAAAATCGTGCAGCCAAAAAAAGAACCATCGCTGTTACAACAGCAGCAATCAAAGCCCGGGTTTTTTCCCAAGCCGTTCCAGCTTTTATAAAAACGTAAACAGCCAAGCCAGTGACAACCAGTGCTCCCAGGTTGATGGTTACTCTGGCGCTAATAGGAATATCAAAGAAACTACCGATGATGATGGCCGCGATTACTGCCAATGCTCCTTTATCAGTTAAACGCATCCGGTCTAAAACCCGATGTGCCACTCCAAAATAAATCAGTATGGAAATAACGATAAGGGCAATCAAACCAAAGGGGAAATTGGTCATACAAGTTCCTTCCTTTCTTTTTCGTGTTTTGATTATCTTACCCACTCAAAAAAAAGAATATGTAAAACACAAAAGCCACCTTACGGTGGCTTGATTTCTTCATAAATGGCCTTTTTTTATTGACTTTTTTTCCGGTGTTTCTTGTTTACCCAGATACCGGGATCGATTCCCCTTGCTCGCAGCCATTCAGCAGTTTGCCCCAAAATGATCAAAGGCTGATCGGCTAATTCCTCCAGATTCCTTGAGCCGGTCATGAGCGCTGCGGCTTTAAGACTGTATAAAAAACCATTTAAAAAGGACTCGGCGCCTTCCTCTCCTTCAAGCATGTATTTTTTTAAAAGAGGGGCAGCCATACCAATCATATCAGCTCCCATAGCCAATGCTTTGGCGGCATCCAAAGCGCTTCTTATGCCGCCTGATGCAATGATCCGGGCGGGTAACTGCAATGCCGCTATCTCCCCCAGACTCCAGGCAGTTGGTATGCCCCAGCCATAAAATTCATCTTCTAATATCCCACCGCGATGTTTTTCTATGGCAATAAAATTCGTCCCCCCCTGTCCGCCGTTATCGAAAATGCGAACGCCACAGGCAAATAACTTTTCTGCCGTTTCCCGGGAGAAACCAAAACCTACTTCTTTGGCAATGATTGGGACCGGACTGGCATCCACGATGGCTTTGACATTAGCCAATATATTTTTAAAATTCCGTTCCCCTTCCCCCATGGCAATTTCCTGCGGAACATTGAAATGCAGTTGCAAGGCGTCTGCTTTGATCATTTCCACTGCTTTAAAAGCTTTATCAGGTGATTCATTCGCACCAATATTCGCAAAGATCAATCCATCCGGATTCTTCTCCCGAACGATTGCAAAAGAGGGGCTTAACACTGGTTGTTCAAAGGCGATGTTGAGCGAACCTACCGCCATAGGTATGTTGAATTTATGGGCTAAGGCAGCCAGGCATTGATTGATGCTAAAAGCAGAGTCAGTACCTCCGGTTATTGCATTAATGACTAATGGCCAGGAGATTCGTTTTTCTAGAAAGATACAGCTTAAATCTATTTCGTCAATATTTAACTCCGGTACAGAGTTATGCAGCAGGAAAGTGTCAGCGAATCCATTTCCAGACGGTCCATCAGCAGTTTTAACAGATATATCTATATGCTCATCTTTACGGGCTTTTCTAATAAGTCTACCCTCCCTGCGATCATGTCTGCCTTCTGCAAAGCATCCTGATCATTTACATTCAAAAATAATTCGTCCAAATTACCGAAACAAGCCAGATCTTCTTCTTCAATGATTAAAGCATCCAATTCCTCAAATAATCTGGTTAGTTTTAAACGGTCCGTTTCCAGATTATATTGTAAACGGGGCAGGCATTTTTTACTGTATACTGCTGACATCGGCTGCAGATAGCCTTTTATTTTCGGAACTACACTGTCCTTGTCTCCCAGTTTCTCCAGCATATGCTTGGCGATACGCATATCGACAAAGGGCATGTCACAGCCTAAAATAAAAACATGCTCATAGGCCGCATAGCTTAAAGCTGCATGCATACCTCCTACAGGGCCTTTGCCAGGATAAATATCTTCATAGACCTTATAACCGAGATTTTTAAATAGTTCCGGTTCATTGCTGATAATGATAATTTCCTGAAACACGGGTATAAACTTATCAAGAATGATTTCAATGATCGGTTTACCATTGATTTCGGCAAAGGCCTTATTAAATTTCATTCGGCTGCTTTTGCCCCCGGCATTGATCACTCCGCTTACCAGCATAAATTCCCCTTCATTCACAATCCCCCCATATTATCAAAAGCGGGAAAAAAAGGCTGCCAACGGCAGCCTCGGTTTCTACATCCCTCAACCCTTCGTTCTAGCTGCACAATCATTGCAGTTGCTGTTGTTGCCAGCAGCTTTGCTCCTGCCAGTACTAAAAAGTGATAATAATTGCTTGACATTAACGGAATCGCATACAGGACATCGTACTTTATCCTTGTCAGCGTTTGATATTAATAAATTAAATTGATGTTGACATTCCTTACAGGCAAATTCAAATATAGGCATGTCTCACCTCTAGAGTGCTTATTCGGTTACAATGACCTCATCGGGGGCAGCAAGTTCTTCTGTTTCCTCCTGCTCGGTGATCTCTGCAACTTCTTCTGTATCACTTATTTCAGCAACTTCCGGCTCAGCAGGTTCTTCTGCCGGTGCCTCCGTTTGTTCCTGCTTCTGCATATAGGCTTCAACTTCTTCAGTATCAACATCATCCTGTGCTTCTTTTATGGACAGGCTGATCCTCTTCTGTTCGCTGTCAATGCTTAAAACTTTTACATTGACCTCCTGATCCACTTTTACTACATTTTCCGGTTTATCCACCCGGTAGTTTGCAAGCTGTGAAATGTGCACCAAACCGTCAACACCTGGTTCAACTTCTACAAAAGCTCCAAATGTTGCGATCCTGACCACTTTGCCCTGGATAATGTCACCTTCGTGATATTTTTCCACTACTATTTCCCAAGGGCTTTTCATGAGTTTTTTGCGGCTTAAGGATACCCGGTCCTTTTCCCGGTCGACCCCTAAGACGTAAACTTCGATTTCTTCCCCTTCTTTCAATACATCAGAAGGGTGTGGGATCCTCTTATAATCCAATTCGGAAATATGCAGCAGTCCTTCATAACCACCCAGATCCAGAAATGCTCCATAATCGATAATTCTTTTAACTTTTCCGGTACGGGTCTGCCCCTCTTCGATACTGTTCCAAAAGGCTTCTTTCTTTTTGGCCTTCTCTTCACCAGCCAGTTCTTTGCGGGAAACAACTACCTGGGAGCCCCGGCGTTTATTACGGTTAAATTCTATAATCTTAAATTCCATTTCCCGTCCAATATATTCTTCCAGGTTCTTAACAAAACCGTCGCCAATATGCGAAGCGGGAAGAAAACTGGTAATACCAATATCGACTAACAAACCGCCTTTTACACTGCCAATGACTTTTCCCGGAACAGTCAGCCCTTCATTGAAACTGACCTCCAGTTTGTCCATAGCACGTTTGGAATCGACTTTCTTCTTGGACAGCAATATGTTGCCATCATCGTCCCATTTCAATACCAATACTTCTATTTGGTCGCCGACTTTTACTACTTCCTTAGCCGAGCTGACTTCCTGGGTGGATATTTCCCGCAGCGGGATCAATCCTTCTGATTTGCCGCCAACATCGACCATTACTTCGTCGTCTTTTACCTGAACAACAGTACCTATTATTACATCTCCTTTTCCTGGAGAAGCAATGTCTGCCATTTCAGCCTCCATGGTGGCGAAAGATTCCTCATGATTTTGGACCTCCTGGTTCTCCATGGGCTCAGGTTGAAGGGTATCCGGGGTTTCATTTTCCTGATTCTGCTGGATCTCCTGTTCTGCCATAGCCTGGTTCTGTTCCTGGTTCTCCTTTTCCTCGTACGCCGTCATCCTATCCAATACCTCCTTAATTATCCAGTCCGGTGTGGAAGCGCCTGCAGTAATACCTGCATTGGATACTCCCTGAAACCATTCAGGTTCAATTTCATCCGCTTTCTCGATCTGAATAGTTTTTGTACCGGTACTTAAACACTCTTTGGTAAGAGTGGCAGTATTTGAACTTTGTTTATCGCCAATAACCAGCATCAAATCGACCTGGCGGCAAATTTCAACGGTTTGTTCCACTCTTGTTCTGGTAGCAGAACAAATCGTGTTGAATACTCTGGTTTCTTCTGCTTTCGTTAGTAATACTTGCGCTATTTCATAAAATTTAGTTTCATCCTTGGTGGTTTGGGATACCAAGGCAATTTTGTGTCGTTTATCGATATTTTCAACCTGTTGAAGCTGATTTATTACTGTTGCTTTATTATCACACCAACCTAGAATTCCTATTACTTCAGGATGATTTACGTCCCCATATATATAAATTTCATATTGTTCCTGCAGCAAAGACTGTACTATTTTATGCACTTTGCTGACCAGGGGACAGGTGGCGTCAACTATTCTGCAACCTTTGTTTTCCGCTGCCTTTATTATAGCGGAACTTACGCCGTGTGACCTTATAATAATACCACTATTTTGTTCCGTAATGTGTTCCAAACTATCGACCGGGCTGATCCCCTTGGCTTTCAAATGATCAATTACGGCATTATTATGGACCAGCGGCCCTAAACTGTACCAGGTGCCAGATTCACCAGCAGTATTTTCTGCCAATTTAAGTGCTCTTTTCACCCCTGCACAAAATCCGGCATTTTTGACAATATGAATCTGCAAATTGTCACCTGCTTCATTTAATAATTCGTATTTACGAGCTTAAATCCTTCTATTTGCATCGAAGTATATTAATTTCATCAGCGATTTGCTGACTGAATGCCTCTAACTTCTTACTGTTGATCCTGGTTTCATTTTCATTATAATATTTTATCGGCTGGCCGAATACAACCTTTACCGAACGAAAAGGCAAAAAGTGCTTTGTGCCTATACAGGCCACCGGGATCACAGAGGTGCCTGTTTTGATGGAAATCAATGCCGTGCCGGTTTGAGCTGCTACTTGAGTTCCTTCGTTCTTTCTGGTTCCCTCTGGGAAAATACCGAGGATCCCGCCTTTTTCTAAAATGGCGATCGATGTTTTTATCGCTTTTAAATCCGCCGAGCCTCGCTTGACTGGAAAAGCATTGAGGGCTGACATAAATTTGCCAAATAACTGGTTACGAAAGAATTCTTCCTTGGCCATAAAGTGGATCGGCCGCTTGACCAGCACCGCTATCACAATAGGATCGTAAAAGCTCAAATGATTGGCGGCTATGATTTGTGCACCCTCTTCGGGTACATTATGTAATCCTTCGTGTTTTATACCTAAGAAAAAAAACAACATCCTGGCGATTGCCCTGACAAAAGTATAAACCATATTATTCCCCCCGGATAACAGTCAACATTTTGGCAAGCACTTCATCTGCTGTTAAATTGGTGGTATCAATAATTATCGAATCACGAAGTATTTTTAAGGCGCCTACCGGTCTTTGGGAATCGCTCCTATCCCTGCGGGTCAAATCATCGCGGATTGATTCTGGTGTTACGGCATATCCCGCCTTCTTATATTCTGCCGTCCGCCGTCTTATGCGTTCCTCCACATCAGCAGTAAGGAAAAATTTAAAATCTGCATCTGGCAAGACGATCTCCCCAATATCACGCCCATCCATTACCACATTACTGGCTTTAGCCATTGCCTGCTGCTGGTCAACCATTATTTCCCGTACCGATGGATAAGCAGCGATTTTCGATACCAAAGTACCGATTTGCGGTGAACGGATCTCACTGGTGATGTCTTCATTATCACAAATTATTTGTTGGGTTTGGGAATTTATTTGGAAGTGTATATTCGTTTTCTTCGCCAGTTCACATACTGCTGATTCAAGATCTATGTCAATGTTTTCCTTTATGACCTTCCATGTAACAGCCCGGTACATTGCTCCGGTATCAATGTAGATAAATCCTAGTTTTTGAGCCAGTGCTTTGGCCAAAGTGCTTTTTCCCGCACCAGCTGGTCCATCGATCGCTATTTTCATGAATTTACCACCTGTATTATTTCTATATTATTCTATCACAATGCGGTTTTATGTGAAACCAGCCATTATTTACAAAAAAACCCTGTTTATCGCGTCATAGGAAGTACAGCATTTATGTTGATTTATCTCCCTGTAACCTGATCCAGCAGATTCCAGAACTCCGGGAAGGAAATATTCACTGCCTCGGCATTACGGATAGTGGTTTCCCCCTCACAAATTTGCGCAGCTACTGCCAGGCTCATAGCAATGCGATGATCACCCCGGCTGTTTACAATGCCTCCTTTAAAAAGTTCCCGGCTGCCTGTTACGCTGAATCCGTCAGTATTTTCCTTTATCTGCACCCCTAGACCGGCCAGTTCTTCTACGATAGCTCTAATTCGGTCAGTTTCTTTAACCCGTAATTCCTCTGCATTTTTTACCACGGAAGTACCTTGAGCCGCCGCCATTGCCACAGCCAGTACCGGCAATTCATCAATGAGGCGTGGTATCATTTTCCCTTCGATCGTTATGCCTTTCAGGTCAGCACTTCTCACCAGGATATCAGCCACCACTTCTCCGCCGAAAACTCTTTGGTTTTCAATTTTAAAGCTGGCCCCCATCCCTTCCAACACAGCCAGGATCCCATCCCGGGTCGGATTGATCCCAACATCCCTGATGAAAAGTTCCGAACCAGGCACAATAGAAGCCAGGACCAGGAGGAAGGCTGCCGAGGATATATCACCAGGCACTAAAAAATCCTGGGCTGATAATTCCCGGCCAGGCACCAGTTTGATTTCTCCCTCATCGATGGACAGATCCGCCCCCATTGCTGCCAGCATTCTTTCACTATGATCCCGGGTGGGAATTTTCTCCCTGATCAAAGTATCTCCCTTAGCTGTAAGGCCGGCCAATAAAATGGCTGATTTGACCTGGGCACTGGCTACGTCTGGTATATAGCTGATCCCTTTAAGAGACTTTCCGTTGATGGCTAAAGGAGGATATTTATTTCCGGCTCGCCCGATTATTTCAGCCCCCATCAATTGAAGCGGTTCGATGACCCGGCTCATGGGCCTGCGGGAAAGGGAATCATCCCCGGTTAAAACCGCAAAGAAATCCTGCCCGGAAAGCAGCCCGCTTAAAAGCCGCATAGTCGTACCTGAATTACCACAGTCCAGTACTGCTTCCGGCTCTTTAAGCCCGTGCAGTCCCTTGCCGTTTGCCACCAGAAAATCATCCTGCTGCTTAATATCTATTCCTAGCTGCGTCATACATCTGAAGGTGGAATTTATATCTTCTGCCTGTAATATATTTCTGATCCGGCTTTCCCCTTGCGCCAAAGAAGCCAGGATCAAAGTACGATGCGAAATTGATTTGTCAGCACTGACAGTGATATCTCCTTTTATGTTTTTAGCTTTTTTAAGCGTTATATCCATAAGTTCCTCCTTATCGCACCCAGGCTTTGATGGCATATTCCTTTAAGGCCTCAACGGCCATACAGGCTTTCTCAAAAGAAGGAACACCAATCCTTATGGTACCGCCATCACCATCGCGTACGTGCAGAATTTCCAAATCAACGATATTGATCTGTTTTGCTCCCAGAATATTTCCCAGTTTCCCAATGATACCTGGCTCATCCGGTACAATGCAGATCACATCCACAAAACCGGGCATCAGTCCTTTCCGCATATGAGGTATTTGATTTCTTATTTCCTGTGCCCGCTTCAACTGCTGGTATAATTGCTCATGATGACCACCCGCCAGCATATCCCGGTAGTTGGCCAGGTTTTCAATTATTTCATTGAGCCCATCGATGATCGGTTTTTGATTGGAAAAAAGGATCTGCTGCCATAATGCAGGATCAGAGGAGGCGATACGGGTCGTATCCCGAAATCCACCTGCAGCCATGGCAAGCTTGTCGCTGTCACCATGGGTAAGGTCTACCAGGGCTGAAGCAACGATATGTGGTATATGACTGATGGCTGCCACGATTTCATCATGGCCCCCTGCTTCCATGATCAATATTTTGGCGCCAATGATACTTAGTATGTCGTTCAATTTAGCTGTTGCCTCTGGAGGGGTTCCAACTGATGGAGTAAGGACGTAAACTGCATTTTCAAACAAATATTTATCGGCGTTGATGATTCCCAAGGCTTCTCCTCCGGCCATGGGATGACCGCCGATGGTGTAGATCTTCTCCGGCAGCCGGGTAAACCATTCCATGACCTGCTGTTTGGTACTGGCAGTATCAGTCAGAATGGTTCCAGGTCTTAAAATATCTTTGATTTCATCAATGATCCCCGGAAAGGTATTGACCGGTGTGCATAAAATAATAATATCGGCCTTTTCTGCCCCCGTTTTAAGGGTCGTAGTGTAATCAACTGCTCCTAATTCCAAAGCCTTCTCCAGCATTGCCTGATCCTGATCGACTCCGGCAATGTGGTTAACAGATGATGACCCTTTGAGCGCTAATCCGATCGAACCGCCGATCAATCCTACCCCCACGATCAGGATATCCGGCTGCATCTTATTGTTCTCCGTCATTATTGAGCAGGGCGTGTAGTATTTTGATTTTCCCTACCAATTTAGCGAAATTTTCAGGGGTCAGGGATTGCGGGCCATCAGATAAGGCTTCGCTGGGATTCTGATGTACTTCAATCATGATCCCATCCGCACCAGCACCGATGGCTGCCATTGACATAGGTTCAACCAGTTTCCATTTGCCGGTGCCATGACTGGGATCTACGATGACCGGCAAGTGAGTCAGATTTTTTATGACCGGCACAGCACTTAAATCCAGAGTGTTTCGTGTGTAATGCTCAAAGGAACGTATCCCCCGTTCACACATAATCACCTCCGGATTCCCGCTGGAAATAATGTATTCAGCAGCCATGATCCATTCTTCAATGGTAGCCGACGGGCCTCTTTTCAAGAGAATGGGGCGTTTTAGCCTGCCCAGTTCCCGCAGCAGGAAAAAGTTCTGCATATTACGGGCACCTACCTGCAATATATCTACAAAGGAAGCCACATCGTCGATTTGCCTTGGATCCATGATTTCCGTAACCACAGGCATACCTGTTATCTGCCGTGCTTCCGCCAGTATTTCCAGTCCTTCCATTTCCATTCCCTGGAATGAATATGGCGAAGTACGAGGTTTGAAGGCTCCTCCCCGCAACATGGTCGCTCCTGCTTCTTTCACTGCCAGTGCCACCTCGATCAGTTTTGTCCGCCCCTCCACGGCACAGGGTCCGGCAATGATCTGTAACTGACCGCTGCCAAAGGACTGATCCCCTACTTTTATTACCGTGCGTTCCGGTTTAAATTGCCGCGAAGCCATTTTGAAAGGCTGAGCGATCGGCACTACTTTTTCGACACCCGGCAAGGTTTCGACCAAATCCTGAGTTGCCTGGGTACGCTCGCCAATTGCTCCGATGATCGTCCTTTCGACCCCTTTGGATAAATGGACCTGGAAGCCTCTCTCTTTTAGTTTTTGGCCTACTTGTTCAATTTGCGCCTCAGTTGCCTGAGATTCCATTACAATGATCATAAGAAACATCCCTTTCTGGGAAGATGAGAAATAGAAAAAAGCCACGGAACATACTTGCGCCCATGGACTTATGGTCGTTTTTCCCCACCATCCTGCCGTACTGCTATTAGTAAACAATTTTCAAACTACCGTACTACAATAAAAGAATATCATTTACAATTGATTGAATGCAAGAGCATACTGGTTTTTCCTATTTAACAAACTTTTTATCATAAGCAGATTCAATTTGCAGGATATTTCGACATAAAATAGAAAGAATCAATATAATCAGAAAGGAGTGATTACATGACTGGTTCTGATGTTGGAGTATTTGCTGCGTTTGGGGCTCTGATGGGACTATTCTTCATAATCGGTATTGCAATGTATGTTTTGTTTTCTTTGGGCCTTTATACGCTGGCTAGCCGCCGCAATATTGAAAATGCCTGGCTGGCTTGGATCCCGGTGGCTCAATTCTACACAATGGGCGAATTGATCGGACCTGTTAAAATAGCAGATTATGACATCGACAAACCAGGTCTATACCTGTTGCTGGGCATGGTGGGATGCTGGGTACTGTCTCAGATACCTGTACTTGGCATAATATTCGCGATAGCTACAGCTGTTTTGAGTTTCGGTGCTTTTTATTATTTATTCAAACGTTATACCACCGACACCACACCTATGCTTTATACCATCCTCGCTTTGGTGACTTTTGGCTTTCTTGGGGCTATTTTCGTGTTTATGATCCGCAATAACGAAGACCTGAATAAAGACAGTTCCGCTGCAGTATAAATCCAGTCATTTCACAGCAGCTTCTATGGCTGCTTTTTTTATCCTATTTGTTTTGCCGCCGCTCTTATTTGTTCGGCTTTTCCCATAATGATCAGTTGATCCCCAGTTTGTATGATACTATCAGCGCTGGGATTATACAGCGTATCGCTGTCTCTTTGTATGGCAAGGATCGTGATCCCCATACGATTCCGCATGTCGATTTCAGCCAAATTCCTGCCGGTAATAGATGATCCCTCCCCTACCCTGACATTCCAGATGTCGATTTCCGCAAGCGGATGTTCTTCTTCAGGTATGATGCGGGACAAACTGCGAAACATTTCATAATCCTCACTGCGTACTTCGTCAATAAACTTCTCAATTTCATTGACCGGTACCATATAACGTATCAGTACCCGGGCAAAGATTTCTATGGAAGTCTCATACTCCTCCGGAATGACTTCATTGGCTCCTAATTTGTGCAAATCTGACACATTGGTTACAAATCGGGTACGCACAATAATATGGACAGCCGGATTGAGCCTTTTTATAGTAGTAATGATTCTCCGGGTCGCCGCCGGGTCAGAGATCGCTATGACCACGACCCGGGCCGAATCGATTTTTACCTTTTGCAGCACTAAATCATGGGTGGCATCGCCGTATAGAATCGGTTGTCCGGCAGCTTGTTCTGAGCGAACCGTTTCCGAATTCAAGTCAACGATCACATATGGTATATCAGCGTTGGCAGCCGCGCGGGCCAAATTCCTGCCATTTAAGCCATAGCCTATAATAATCAAATGGTCATTGAGGATTACGTTGACTTCTTCCATCCCATCCGTTTCTTTACCTTTCCCAAAGGGAAATCTATTAGCAAGCGCAGCTATATTAGGAGATCCGGCTATAATAAATGGGGTCAGCATCATGGTCAGGATCGAAGCCGCTAAAAATCCCTGATATAATTCCTGGCTCAATATATTATTATCAATGCCGACCTGCGAAAGAATAAAGGCAAACTCACCAATTTGCGCAAGACTAAGTCCGACCAGGATCGCAGTGCGAAGAGGATATCCAAGCAGTAACGCAGTGATCAGGCATATGATAGCTTTGGTCACGATCACTAAGAGTGTCAGCATCAACACTTGCGGCAGGTTATGGGCAACTACTGACAAGTTTAACAGCATCCCGATTGAAACGAAAAATACACTGGTAAATGCATCAATGAAAGGTGTAACATTGGCCAAAGCCTGATGGCTGTATTCGGATTCCGCTATACTAAGGCCGGCTAAAAAGGCCCCCAGCGCCAATGATAGTCCAATACTGGAGGTAAGTTCAGCCACTGAAAAGCAGATAACGATTATACTGATCAGAAAAAGTTCCCGGCTCTGGGTACGTGTGATCTGGTATAGAATCGGCGGCACCACATATATGGAAAGCAGGATGACCAGAATAATGACACCCGCAGCTTTAAGCAGAATGATCCCTACCGGATCGATCTGTGCCTGAGAATTCCCCAGCAGTGGAGCAAATAGCATCATGGCAACCACGATGATATCCTGGAAAATCAAAATTCCCAGGATAGTTTTACCATGGGGGCTATCCAATTCTGCGCGTTCTCCCAATTGCCGCAATACGATTGCTGTACTGCTTAAGGATACAAGGAAGCCTATAAATAACGCCTGATTAGCAGGCAAGCCACTTATTGAGACGATACCAAACGCAGCCGCGATAGTCAGGCCTACCTGCAGCGTCCCCCCCAGTAACACGGTTCTGCCTATTTTGATCAGGCTTTTGAAAGAAAACTCCAGGCCAATACTGAACATAAGTAAAATTACACCCAGCTCGGCGATGGTCTGTACCTGGTCTGGTGATTTGATCAGGGCTAATCCGTGCGGACCAGCAATCATTCCAGTGAGAAGAAATCCTACGATCGCAGAAATACCCAGGCGGTTAAAAACATATAATACTGCTACTGCAAGGGAAAATATCAATACTATATCCTGCAATAGATTAGCTTCCATGTTATAACCTCCATTTTTAAGTTAAAAATATATTGCCCCTTCATCCCCAATGTTTGGTTTAAACCCAAAAAAAGTGTAACACAAAAACAGGGGACCGTCCAAAACCGATCCCCTGTTTATAATACGAAGAAGTTAGGCTTTCCCGAGATAGGCTAGTTTAACTTCCTCTTTTTCAGCTAATTCCCGTCCCGGCCCTTCCAATACGATATGGCCGGTTTCCATCACATATCCGAAATCTGCTATCTTCAATGCCGCAGTGGCATTCTGTTCGATCAATAATATCGTCATGCCTTGATCATTGATATCCCTTATAATTTTAAAAACCTCTTTGACTAATAAAGGGGCCAAGCCTAGAGACGGTTCATCCATCATCAGCAGCCGGGGACGGGACATGATAGCCCGGCCAATAGCCAGCATCTGCTGTTCGCCGCCGGAAAGCGTCCCGGCAATTTGCTTTTCCCTTTCTTTTAAGCGGGGAAAACGCTCGAATATTTTATGGACGTCTTTTTGGATCTCCTGCTTGTCATTGCGTGCATAAGCTCCCATCAGCAAGTTTTCGTGAACTGTCAAATTAGCAAAGATCCGCCGTCCCTCAGGAATCAGCGTGATACCTTTCCTGGTTATGTCCACCGTTGACTTGCCGGTGATATCTTCTCCATTAAAAAGCACCCTGCCGGAAGCAGTTGGGACGATATTGCAGACTGCTCTGAGTGTAGTACTCTTGCCTGCCCCGTTGGCTCCAACTAAGGTAACGATTTTATTCTCCGGTACTTCCAGGCTGATCCCTTTTAAAGCATGAATTCCGCCATAATAAACCTGTAAATCCTCGATTTTAAGCATCCGTATCCACCGCTCCTAAATAAGCCTCGATGACCTTCTGGTCACTTTGTATTTCCCGGGGGCTGCCTTCAGCAATATTGACTCCGTAATCAAGTACATAGATACGCTTACAGATCCCCATGATTACTTCCATGTGATGTTCGATCATTAAGACTGTCAAGTTAAATTCCTCTTTGATCCTGGTTATAAACTCCATCAATTCCTGTGATTCATTTGGATTCATGCCGGCTGCCGGCTCATCCAGTAGCAATAGATCTGGTTCTGTTGCCAATGCTCTGACGATTTCCAGTCTTCTCTGTTTTCCATAAGGCAATGATGTCGCCATTTCATAAGCTACGTCATCTAACTGGACCTTTTTTAGCAGCTCCATGCATGTCTGGTAATGCTCTTGTCTTTCCCGGTTATATTTTGGCAAGCTCAGGATTGCCTCAACTATATTGGTATTTCGACGCAAATGCTTGGAAATCATTACATTTTCCAAAACCGTCATCGAGTTGAATAAGCGGATATTCTGAAAAGTCCTGGCGATTCCCATCTTGGTAATTTTTGCGGGATTTAAGCCGGTAATATTTTGGTTTCCAAAATAGATCTGTCCTTCCACGGGTTTATAAACACCGGTTATCATATTGAATACCGTAGTTTTTCCGGCACCATTAGGACCTATCAAACCGATAATTTCATCGGGGTAGATTTGCATGTGCAAATCAGATACAGCCCTTAACCCTCCAAACTCCATACTTATATGATCTGTGGTCAGAACTGCTTCCTTCACATTGAAGCCCCCCGTTTCTTGAAAGAATCAACTTTATTCAGGATAAAATCCCAATTAAACTCTCTGGTTCCCATCAGCCCCTGACGATAATATAGAATTACCAGGAGCAAGCCAAGGGCAAAAATAACCATTCTCATCCCGGGAAGTCCTGGTATCTGGAGCAGCCCGAACAAATCGATAGGCTGTTCAACGACCCTGAGTACTTCCATCAAAATCGTAATGATGACGGCTGATATGACAGATCCGGTCAGGCTTCCCATTCCGCCCAGGACCACGATCAACAGGATCTGGAAGGTGAATGTGAACCGGAACATGGTCGGGTCAACTGACGTAATGAGAAAAGCCATCAAGGCACCGGCAATGCCGGCAAAAAAAGCGCCAATGGTAAAGGATAAGACTTTATGGCTGAAAATATTGATGCCCATTGCCTCTGCTGCAATTTCGTTGTCCCTGATCGCTTTGAAAGCATATCCCCAATTGCTGTTGATGATTTTTTTCAGGATTATGATCGTGATAATTGCAATCCCCCAATAGACCCACATACTTTTTACCGAAGGAATATTTTTTAAACCTAACGCACCATTGGTGATTGAAATGGTATTGGTGACAACGATACGTATGATCTCTGCAAAGCCCAGGGTAGCAATAGCCAGATAATCGTCCCGCAAACGCAAGGCAGGGATCCCAATCAAAAATCCGAAAATAGCAGCAACGATACCAGCAGCAATAATGGCCGGGAGTATTGGCCATTGTACCTTTGCCAGTACTGGTACGATGGGTTCCATAAAATAGATGATCTCTTTGCTGGCCGGAGACATCGTAAGGATCGCGGCGACATAAGCTCCGATACACATGAAACCGGAATGGCCTAACGAAAACATGCCGGTAAAACCTAAAACCAGGTTCATACTGATGCCTAATATCGCAAATATTGCTGATAGATTGAGTATTCTGATATAGAATGCTGACAGATTTCCCTGTCCCCACCATAATAAGATACAGATGATCAACAGAAGAGCGATATTCAGAATAAATTTAATATTTTTTCTGTCGTCCATCAGCTACACCTTCTCTACTGCGTTCTCGCCCAGGATACCGCCAGGCCTGAACAGTAAAATCAAAATCAGTATAACGAAGGCAAAGGCGTCCCTGTAACCTGACAAACCAGGCAAAAAGGCCACGATCATTATTTCACAGATACCTAATACGAAACCGCCGATCATCGCACCTGGTATACTGCCTATCCCACCCATTACTGCTGCGATAAAACACTTTATACCAGGGAATAATCCCATCAGCGGATCGACTTGCGGATACTGCATGCTCCACATTATACCTCCGACACCTGCCAGCGCAGAGCCAATTACGAAAGTAGTGCTGATAACTTTATTTACATCAACAGACATGAGGCTGGCAGTTTCAAAATCTCTTGATACAGCCCGCATTGCAACACCCATTTTGGTCCTTTTGACAATAAACATGACCAGTATCAGCAAAATAAAAGTAACGATTGGAATAAGTATGGTAAGCGACAGGAATGATATTTCTCCAACATTGATATTCCAAACCAACTGCTCGGGGCGGGGGAATGGTTTTGGCCGGGCGCCGATTACTACGATGGCTACATTTTGCAGTAGAAATGAGACACCGATTGCTGATATCAGCACCGATATTCGCGGTGAATTTCTTAAAGGCCGATAAGCTACTTTTTCAATACTTACGCCCAGCAAGGTAGTCAATACAATGGCCAGAATAAAGGCCCAATACCAAGGCAAAGCAAATATCAGTATACCATAGAAAGCAATGTATGCAGCTACCATCAGCAGATCCGCATGAGCAAAATTGATAAGCCTGATGATGCCGTAGACCATGGTATACCCGATGGCGATCAATGCATACAGACTGCCCAAAGTAATGCTGTTGGCCACATTCTGGAGAAATATATCCATGGACAACTGCTACCACTTCCTTTACATAGATTAGTGCTTAAAATAAACACTCCCCTCCTCTTCAAGGGAGGGGAGTATTGAGTGAATTGATTGTTTTATTTAGGATCGACCTTGGTTTCGTAAACGAACTTGCCGTCCATAACTTTCTTGATAACGGCAGTTTTCGTGGCATCCCCGTTTGCATCCAGCGTGATGATTCCGGTTGCGCCTTTGAAGTCTTTGGTTGCTGCCAGTGCATCTCTGATGGCAACACTGTCAGCTGTTCCGGCTCTTTCCATAGCATCAAGGGCTAAGATATAAGTGTCAAATCCCAATGCTGCAAATGCATTGACTTCCTTGTCGGGATATGCCTTTGTGAACTCATTCAGGAAGGTAGTTGATACTTCGGTAACCGGTTCTTCAGCTGTAAAATGGGTGCTGAAATAAATATCTTTATACTGGGTCACCTGATTGAGGAATTCTTCCGCTTCCCAGGTGTCACCACCCAGAATAGGTACAGTGATTCCTAATTCTCTGGCTTTGGCAACTAAAATACCGCATTCCAGGAAGTTCCCCGGTGCAAATATAACATCAGGATTCTTGGATTTAACTTCCGTCAGCTGAGCGGAAAAATCCTTGTCTCCAGTATTGTAGTTCAATTCTGCCACAATAGAAGCATCGCCATTGGTGGCTTTGAATGCTTTTTTAAAATAGCTGCTTAAACCCACTGAATAATCCTGTTGTACGTCCTGAATAATGGCAGCTGTTTTAGCTCCCAGTGTACCCGTGGCATAATTGGACATAACAGTACCCTGGAAGGGATCGATAAAGCAGACCCGGAAATAGTAGTCGTTGTCCAGGGTAACAGCCGGATTGGTTGGTGAACATCCAATTACCGGAACTTTTGCATCAAGAGCAACCGGTCCACCGGCCATTGATAACGAACTTCCATAACTGCCAATGATCACATTTACATTTTCTTTGCTGATCAGTCTTTCTACAGCATTGGCAGCTTCCTGTTTTTCTGATTTGTTGTCAACAACGACTAGTTCTACCTTCTTGCCTAAAACTTCAGGATACAGTTGGTTGGCCAGTTTAATACCTTCTACGGTCATTTGGCCGCCGGCAGCATTGGTTCCGGTCAAAGGTTCATAAACACCGATTTTGATTACATCTGCTGCCTGTTCTTTGTCTGAATCTGCCCCTTTGTCTACAGCTCCGCCGCACCCTACAGCCAGCATAGACAGCGCAACGATCAGAACTACAATTGTGACATACCTTCTTCTTTTAATACTTAACAAACGTCCCGCCTCCTCTTTTTGATGACATGTCCTCATGACATGCTTATTTAGGTATCATTCTATCATATTTTATCGTTTCTACCTTTAACTTTTAATAAATTCAAAAAGGATGATAAAACCAATTATCTGATTCTGCCGGTTTGGAGATAAAATAATATATCAATCTATTTATTCATTAGATAAATGAATCATCATTGTATAATAACTTTATCTGCGTTTACAATTTATATACATAACCAAGATAAGTAAGGAGGACGGCAAATTGAAATTTTTTACGGAGTATTTGTGGTTTAATACGGCTGAAAGGAAGGAATATATCCGTATTACTGAGCAGATAAAGGAGATTTTATATAGAAGCGGGATCAAGGAGGGTATGGTACTTGTTAGTGCAATGCATATAACTGCGGGGATCTATGTCAACGATAACGAAAGAGGCATTATCAAAGACCTGGATAATATGCTGGAACAATTGGCGCCATTCGGCCCGGACTATCTGCACCATCGTACCGGCGAAGACAATGGTGATGCACATCTAAAAAGTCTCTTACTGCACCATCAGGTAATATTGCCGGTGACTGAGGGGAATTTGGATCTGGGCCCCTGGCAGGAAGTGTTTTACGCTGAATTTGACGGACAGCGGCGCAAAAGAGTCATTATAAAGGTCATGGGTGAATAGCTGTTGCTAATTTTTTTCAGCTAAATCCTTTCTTAGGATCTGGGCATTTTTAAGATAGATATGTTTGATTTCGTTTGGCTTTTTATCACAGTTGATATGTACCATTGCCCTGATGCATAAAGGCAAGGCCCCAGTCACTTCGATCTCCTGAAAACACATGAGCGGAACCATGTCCCAGCCTAATAATCGCCGGGCTTCAGCGGGGAAAGCAGATTTAATGTCATTGGTAACTGATAAAAACACACTGACAATGTCTTCTGTCTCAAATTGGTTTTCCAGCTGGATTTTTTTTAATAACTCGGCGGCAGCTTCAATGACCAGTTCTATGTTATCCGCCTCTACTGTTATGGCACCCCGGATACCTCTTACTCGCATAGTAATCTCCTTTTATCAGTCAGAGACTGCTCTATGGCCAAGGCCAATGGCCACTTCATCCAAATGCAGCAGTCCGATCCCCATAAATATTGCAACGCTGATATGATCCTGGTGGCGGGCAATACCAATCTTGCCTCCTACGTTCAGGCCCAGGGCTTTGGGCATGATCTGGGCTAAAGCTTCCCGGGCAGCACCTGCAACTGCGCCCTCATCAGCATGGGTTTCTTTAATTACACCTTCTCTTTTGGCCGCGACTACTGATCTTTCAACGATCTTGCCTACTGAGCCAATAAATTCTCCCCCGTAATCAACTGCCACTGCCCTTACCTGAGCATTTTCCCATAAAAATTTCTTCAGGCTGCCCTCTTCCTGCCGGGATGTTGTCAGAGCCATTTTGATTGCAGCGGTCGCTACTACTTTACTGCCGATTTCCAACTGCCATACCACCTTTGGTTTATTGATAGTCTTATTTTACTATAACTTTACCAATCATTACTATGCTCTGATTGGCTGAATATGTTTTGCCCGGTTCCGGCCAGGCCATGTTCTCAGAAGTTGCCTTGATGGTAAATTCAACCGGAAAGTCATAGGCAGTACAATCGATTTCAACAATATCACCAGCCATTAAGGGAATTTCCACTTCCCGTTGGTCAAAAGCTGCCCATTGCTGATCATTGATCAATATTTTTGCCTGGGGAAGTGAAGAGAATTGCTGGATTGTTAAAGTCACGACAGCCTGGGGAGAGTCGATAGCAACCGGCTCGTTTTCCGTTGCCTCCTGGCTGCCTGCCACGGGGTATTCCAGGCTTTGTCCTTCCATCCTTTCTGCCCAGCTCAAATAAAGGCGAGCAGGTTCATTGACCATTAGGCCCTGAATAACCACCAACAGGACCATCCCCAGCACAATTATCCTGATCATAATTTTTTCTATTTTATCAATGAGTTTTTTCAAGACTTCTTCTGCACCTCCCGGCATGTTTCTCTTCTATCTTATGCCCGAAGCTGCCATAATATCCTTGATCGTACAACCAAACCCCGGCTTCATTTCAAACTTTAGAAAATAGTCGGGAAAAGAAGATTGCCGGTCATTAAATGCTCTTGGCTATTTCCAATGATCAATTTTCCTCTGTATATAGCTCTTGTAATCGGATATTTCTTCATTGGCTTTTAATATGATCCTGTCGATATCTGCCTTGTTTATTTCCAGCGTATCCGGAGCAATGGTTTCGATGGTGCGAAATTCTTCTTTCATGGAAAATTTGATGGCATCTGCAATCGAATCTGCATAAAAAGAAATCGTTATCGGCGCATATGTAGCTGATTTCCCAGTAATATCATCGGTAACAGAATATACTTCCTGCCCCATATCGATTTCTTCAATGAGAATCCCCTGGATCGGTATGTTCCGAAATAGTGTAGCTTGCTGCTGCCTGATTTCTTCCGCCATTTCTTCACTGGTTTTAGAACCAAAAAACAGTCTTCCATTTTTTTCTCTGCCTACAAAATCAAACCTTACCCGCATCCGAATTTTATCCATTATGCTTCCTCCCCTCCTGGTCAGGTTTAAAAACTTTACAAAAATATTTAATAACAAACAGCAGTCCGTTTAAAATGCGCCTTAAGCGTTTTTTTCCATTACAGCTTTTTCAATGTATTTTGTGATGTCATAATCAATTTTTTCACTTCCTGGCTGCTTAGATAACGATATTCCGCGGCCTTCAGGCCTTTAAGCTTCAAAAAGCCTACCTCCGTTCTTTTCAGATGAATGACCGGATGTCCTACAGCCTCCAGCATTCTTCTAACCTGTCTTTTTCTCCCCTCATGAATGATTACTTCCAACAAGGTTTGGGTATTGCTATGTTTTAAAACACTAACTCCAGCCGGCGCGGTCATTCCGTCTTCCAATAAGATCCCCTTTTGTAACCGTGTGATGGTATCTTTGGTCACCTTGTCCCGAACCAGTGCTTCATATTTTTTATCCATTTTATAGCGGGGATGAATAATGATATTGGCAAAATCACCGTCATTGGTCATAAGCAGCAAGCCTTCTGTATCAAAATCCAACCTGCCTACCGGATATATCCGGCGGTTTTTTTCTTCTTTTATCAGATCCGTTACTACCGGCCGGCCCCAGGGATCGCTGACACTGCTGATGTAACCTGCGGGTTTATATAATAATATGTACACTTTTTCGGCAGGCTGCAGCCATTGGCCGTCAACTTCCACCCGGTCCTGCAGGGGATCGATTTTACAGCCTTGTTCTTTTATAATATTTCCATTGACAGCCACACGTCCTTCAGCGATCAGGTCCTCGCTTTTACGGCGTGAAGCCACACCTTGTTCAGCCAGATATTTCGCCAATCTCAACGTTTTATCCTTCCTTTACTCAGACGGTTTATTCTCTGTTTACCTATATTTCTCTATTTATTAACTTTATCCTTTCCTTTGTTACTGATACTATAACAATATGATCGATGTTGCCGCCACCTGATGTACAACGGGAGGTTTATTTATGCAGTTGGAGGACAGGGCGCTTGGTGCAATGACTGGCCTGGCCCTTGGGGATGCTTTAGGGGTCATAACCGAAGGGTTGAGTGCTGAACAAATACGCAGTCATTTCGGTTATATAGAAGATTTCAACACTGCTTCAATGATGGATAAACTGATACAACAAGCAGATGACGAAAGAAGTATCAATGCGCTGCAGCGGTTTATTGCACGTTTGCCTCTGCCGGGACTATACAGTGATGATACACAGCAAGCCTTGGTATTAGCTGATTGCCTAATCAAATGCAAAAAGATCGATACGGATTATATCGCTTCCGCCTACCTCAAAATGGCTTCTTATCCGAGGCAGGATTCTTTGGGCTTGTTTAGGGGAGTTGGTCCGGGATTTAAAACGGCAGTAAGTAATCTTAAGCAAGGTAAACCTTATTCAGCATGCGGCGCGGTCAGCGCAGGCAACGGTGCTGCCATGAGAATTACCCCTTTGGGAATTTACTATTATCATGATCATGATTTACTGGAAAAAGCCATAATCGATGTCAGTTTACTCACCCATCGGGATATTCGCGGTATTGCTGCTGCCGGAGTTATTGCTTTCGCGGTGGCTTACGCCATCGATCATGACCCCCGCCATATCGATTACATCGATTTACTTGCCGAACTAACTGTGTTCGTTCGCAGCCTTGAAAAACGACTGTCACTTGATTATCCCTCCATAGTATGGGAAGATTTTACTGTTGATCAGGTTTCAAAATCCATGGATATGCTGCACAGCCTGTTAGATAGCAGCCATGAAGAAGCAATTAAGTGCATGGATAGGTGGGCTGCAGCCATGAGCACTGATCCTGAATGCAAGCATAACCATGCTTTTGCACTTGGTTCTGTGCTATTCAGTCTTTATTTGTTTATCAAACATGCAAATGATCCTGCAAATACGCTCCTTACTGCTGTCAATGGCGGCGGGGATACGGATACCATTGCAGCGATGACAGGAGCTTTATGCGGAGCCCTGCATGGTGCTTCAGCTTTCCCTTCTTCCTGGCACCAGCAGCTGGTCAACCGGGGACAAATTGAGTTACGCAGCCGGGCATTGGTGAACACCAGTTTTGACCTTCTGCTTCTGGAGGATCTATTCGAATTGGAGAAAGCAGCCTGTAAGAAGGAAAATGAGTATCGCAGCAGATACCGGCAAATTTTGCAGGAAAAGTTCGGCGTTTAACCGTATTAATAGGTAAATTTAAATATTTTGGAGGAAATTATGCAAAAAAGCATCGATAAAGATAAAATCGAACAGGCTGTTAGAATGATCCTGGAAGCGATGGGAGAAGATCCTGAACGGGAGGGGTTATTAAATACTCCCCGAAGAGTTGCCAGTATGTACACCGAAATTTTTTCCGGTTTGGAAGAAAATCCCCGCGATCAGCTGCAGGTATCCTTTACTGAATACCATGATGAATTAGTCCTGGTCAAAGACATACCTATTTACTCTATGTGCGAACATCATCTGCTGCCCTTTTACGGCACTGCCCATATCGCATATATTCCCAAGGGAGGAAAAATCATCGGCATCAGCAAGCTGGCCAGGGTCGCTGAAATTTACTGCAAAAGACCCCAGCTCCAGGAAAGGCTCACTTCCCAAATCGCTGACTGCATCAATGATACATTGAACCCCTGGGGGGTTGGAGTAGTGATCTCCGCAGAACACATGTGCATGACCATGCGAGGCATCCGAAAACCCGGCTCCGTCACAGTCACTTCAGCCGTAAGGGGTGTCTTTGAAAGCAAAGCATCAACCAGAGCCGAGTTTTATTCATTGATCGGGTATAAATAAAAAACCGGCCAAAAGGCCGGTTTTTTTTAATATTCCTTATGGTTTAGAATAGACCGACGATCTCTCCATCCGCATTGATGTCAATTTTTTCTGCCGCCGGGGTTTTACTTAAACCGGGCATCGTCATTATCGAGCCCGTTAGTGGTACGATAAACCCTGCTCCGGCAGAAAGTCTGACCTCTCCTATCTCCACTTTGAAGCCGCGGGGTCTTCCTTTTAAATCAGGGTTGTCTGAAAGAGAATATTGGGTCTTGGCACAACATACCGGGAGATTCCCATAGCCTAATTCTTCGTATTTGCTGAGCATTTCGTCAGCAGCAGCAGAATAATTGACGCCGTCAGCTCCGTAGATTTCACTGCAGACAGTTTCAATTTTTTGCTTGAGTGGCTGTTCCAATTCGTAAAGGGGCTTAAATTGGCTGGGTGATTCAGCTGCAGCAATGACCTGCTCTGCTAATTCCAATCCGCCCGCGCCGCCTTTGGCCCAAACCTGTGATAAGGCCACTCTGGCGCCTAAAGCTGCACATTTCTGCCTGATCAATTCAATTTCTTCCGCAGTATCTCCGGGGAATTCGTTTAAAGATACCACTACCGGCAAGCCATATTTATTTAAGTTTTCCAGTTGTTTTTCCAGATTCTCAATGCCTTTTTCCAAAGCGGGCATGTTGATTTCGCTTAAATGATCTTTGGCGATTCCGCCATGGTTTTTGAGAGCCCTAACGGTGGCGACTAAAACCACAGCATTTGGTTTCAAATTGCCGAAGCGGCAGACGATGTCAAAAAACTTCTCTGCTCCCAGATCAGCGCCGAATCCCGCTTCTGTAACCATGTAGTCGGCCAATTTCAGACCGATCTGTGTGGCCATTATACTATTGGCACCATGGGCGATATTGGCAAAAGGTCCGCCATGGACAAAGGCAGGAGTATTTTCCAGCGTCTGCACCAAATTCGGTTTAATAGCATCTTTCATGATCAGTGTCATTGAACCGGCGGCTTTTAAGTCATCCGCTGTCACGGGCTTTCCGTCATAGGTATAGGCAACCACGATTCGTTTGAATCTGGCTTTCAAATCCATTAAATCAGTGGCGAGACATAAGCAGGCCATTACTTCCGAGGCTACGGAAATATCAAATCCGGATTCACGCGGTACTCCGTTGATTCTCCCCCCCAGACCGATCACGATGTTACGCAGGGCTCTTTCATTTAAATCCATCACCCGGCGCCACACGATCCTTCTGGGATCTATATTCAGGTCGTTGCCCTGGTGAATATGGTTGTCCAACATGGCAGCTAAAAGATTGTGGGCGGTGGTAACCGCATGGATATCCCCGGTGAAATGAAGGTTGATGTCCTCCATCGGCACGACCTGGGAATAGCCGCCGCCGGCAGCCCCTCCCTTAATTCCAAAACTCGGGCCTAATGAAGGTTCTCTTAATGCTATGATGGCTTTCTTACCCAGAATATTTAATGCTTGTCCCAATCCGACGGTGTTAGTGGTTTTACCTTCACCGGCCGGGGTTGGATTAATGGCTGTCACTAATACTAATTTTCCGGATGGTTTATCCTTAAGCCGATCCCATACCTGTAATGATACCTTGGCTTTATACTTGCCGTATAACTCGATATCATCGGCATCAAGCCCTATACTTTCTGCAATTTCAATTATCGGTTTCATAACTGTGCTTTGGGCAATTTCAATATCGGTTTTCATTCTGTTTCTATTCCCCCTAATTATTAGATTTTTATTCGCAAGAGAGTTCGACTCCCTTAACATCCCTACTTTTGAATGGTCTATTGGATTTGGACCGAAATAGCATTTAAGGCCTGTTCTTTAGCTGTTCTGGCTGATTCGTTCAAAATTTCCAGCTGCCTGCGGATACTTAAGACATATTCTTCATCTTTGAGGTAAGGCAAATTGATTTTAACATTCAACAGTGAGCTTTGCAGACCTGCCCATGCAAGCTCTGCTGCCACACCTACATCACTGCTCACATTCGTATTACATCCGCTGGCGATCTCTGCTGCCAAATCGAGAACTTCCTTACAGTTAACGGCTGCCTTATAAGGCACCTCCGCTGCCCGGCGGAAACTATTTTGCATTGCTTCTGTCCTTATGTTAGCTTCTGCTTCATTTGCTTTGGGCAATTGCAGGGCGGCGATAACTTCATTAAATGCTGCCGCATCTTCATCGATCTGCACAGTCAAATGCTCGTAAAGCTGGTCACTGCGCCTGAGTATATCACGCATTTGAACTTCGACTGCTTCATAACCTTTTTTCCCGATCGTCAGCCGGGCAACCATGGAAATCAAGCATGCCCCCATGGCTCCTGCGAGTGCTGCTGCCCCGCCGCCTCCAGGGGCCGGTAAGTCGGATGCCAAATCCTCTAAAAAATCAGTTAACTTCTTTTCAACCAGCAATGGCCAACCTCCCTGTCAAAAATAGTTATTAAAATAATCGTGCTCAAAATTCAGCACGATCAAACCAAAAAGCTATAATCTTTTAGAATTATATCATTAGTTTACAAGGAATCAAATTGAATGAGAAAAATTGTAGAAGAAAATATTCAGAAATTATCGAAATAACAGATTACATATATATAATGAGGCAAGAAATCCGGTGATGTCAGCAGTTAATCCGGTTATTACTGCATAGCGGTATTTTTTTATGCCCACGGAGCCAAAATAAACCGTCAAGACAAAAAAAGTCGTATCTGTGGTGCCTTGCATCACTGAAGCCATTCTGCCGATGAAGGACTCCGGACCATAGATCCTCATCAATTCGGTGGTCATGCCTAAAACCCCGCTGCCAGACAACGGCCGCATGATAGCCAGAGGCAATATCTCAGATGGTGCACCGATCTGCGTCGTCAGGGGGTCCAACAGTAAGGCCAGATAATCCATCGCCCCTGAGGCCCGGAAAACAGAAATAGCGATCATCATACCGGCCAGAAAGGGAATGATTTTAACGGCGGTATTGAACCCCTCTTCAGCACCGGCTACAAAAGCTTCGTAAACCGGTACTTTTTTGAAAAATCCATATATGGGAACCAAGAGCAGCAAAAGTGGAATCGCCCACTGGGATATAACGGTCAGTGCGCTTAACAGCATTTAACCCTTCACTCCCCAGCGGCTTTTTTTCCGGAACCACCAGTCAAGGGACATGGCTATGAACATGGCGGTCGAAGTGGCAAATATACATGGTCCGACGATTTCGGTGGGATTTGCTGAGCCAAAAGATAATCTGACGCCGATTATAGTGGCCGGTATCAAGGTGATACAGGAAGTATTTAAAGCCAGAAATGTACACATGGCTTCTGATGCTTCTTCCGAGCCTTTATTGAGCAACTGCAATTCCTGCATGGCTTTCATGCCCATTGGTGTGGCGGCATTTCCCAGGCCCAGCACATTGGCGCTGATGTTAAGAATAATTGCTCCCATGGCCGGATGTCTGGCTGGAACACTGGGAAAGAGCCTGACCATGACCGGTCTCACCAATTTTGCTAATGCGGCGATCAAGCCACCCTGCTCAGCGATCTTCATAATACCCAGCCATAAAGCCATGACTCCGATCAGATCAAAGCAGACTTTTACAGCTCCCTGGGCTGCTGCCAGCGCTGCTTCAGTTACCACTTCAATATTGCCGCTAATAGCCGCTATAACGATACCGGAAGCTAACAATAACAGCCAGATAACATTAAGCATACCATCCCTCCCACTGCGCTTTTTAAGAGGGTATGATATGCCCGTGCAAATTAGAACATGCAGCTTTTTGTCTATTAAATAACGACTTTATCTATTCAAAGGTTTCTTCCACCCGGCTGTGATGTCGGTTTTTCTGCATAATATGCTCGATCTTATCGATGATCTGAGGAGCTATATCTACGACCCTTTCGGCCAATGGGTTGCCGGTAACTGATATAAGCCTTACATCATTCATTCTAACAACCAGAAATCCGACTGGTTTAACTGATACGCCTGCCCCGCTGCCACCGGCAAAGGGCAGATTTTCATTCTTGCTGCCGGGCCTGTTGATATCAAATTCTCCGCCCCCGGCACCAAACCCAAAGGCGACCTGCGAGATAGGAATGATCACGCTGCCATCATTGGTTTCCACTGCATCGCCTACCACAGTAGTCACATCAACCATTTCCTTAATACTTTCCATAGCTGTTTTCATAAGCCCCTCGATAGGATGACTCTGTTTTTCCTGGTCTGTATCCATTAATATACCCCCTGACTATCATAAAAAGCATGTAGACTGCTATAAAAATAATATGTACGATTCGTATTTTAATTATACAATGCAGAATGGTCGTGAAGATTTCCTGACTATAAACAGGATCGACCTTAAGGTGAAACTGTTCCACCCGGCTGTTCATACTGATCATACTGGAGAATATCCCCTTTATTGCCCACAAAACCCCAGTAAAGATCCCCGTATACATTGCATCCTGTAAACCGATCTTACTCTCCCAGTTCATTTCTTCAACAATCGCATAGTGGAAAAATGTCTTTACAAAAGTACGATAATCATGGAAACCCAAGCGGATCAAATATGCTTTTACATCATCGTGTCTGGCTCTTCTTTTCAATCTGTCAGAAAAGACTGCCGCCCGATCAAGCGCCGGAATGATATCTACATCAAGGTTTTCATAGTAATACTCCAGATATCTGCGGTCAGGGCTCAGGTAGCTAAAGGCTTGCATTGTAAATGCCAGGCCTGTTTCATTTCTATCCAAGGTCAGTTTGAAACTGAGACGAGCAAAAATAAAATAGCTGAACAAAAAAATAAGCCCGATTACGCTTACCAGAACCCACATGGTCATATCTCCCGTTTTTCCATATTGTTCCCAGCTAAATCAGGCTTATGCAAATTTACTTTTGATCAGAATTAAGTTCGTTGATAAAACTCTCTACGGTGGTTTTGATTTTATTAATTTCTTCTTCTACGATAATATTGGCTCTTCCCAGACGGAAGGTAGGGCAGGCTAAATTATAGTCTATGATTTTCCGGCTGATTTTCTCCAGATCCAGACGTCTTTCGTAAAAAAAATGTTCTTTGCGGCTTTCATATCTTTTCCGTGTAGTTTCACTGTGATTTTTATTACTGTAAAAAATAGCGCTATATTTTTTGAATAACTCCAGCTCTTTGTTCAGGTTTACAAAATCCTGGTCAATTTCTTTGCCTAACTCGATCCAATAAGGCGCAAACCCATTGTCTTTCAAAATTTTGTATGGCATCCTTAACTCCGGCGGCTGTAAAGGATTTTCTTCCAGATTCAGCCTTTTGCCGGCGCCGCTCAAATTATCGAATTCTCCTCTTTCCTGGGCCTGTAAAATCTGCTGTTCCACCAAATCTTCGGTGCTGCTCATATATCTGGCCAGTTTTTTGGCCTGCCCTGCTTTGGCCTTTATTTCTTCTTCCAGAGAATCATACGACATCCAGACCCTCCTCAAGCGGCGGCAAATCTTTTAAACTTGCCAGGCCGAATACTCTAAGAAATTCTTCTGTGGTCTCATATAGTGTCGGCCGTCCTAAGACCGCCTTTACACCCGCTTCAGCGATCAGGTTTTTTTCCAGCAGATTAGCAATAATTCGTTCCGACTTTACCCCCCGGACTCTTTCGATCTCAGCCCGGGTGATAGGCTGAGAATAAGCGATGATAGCCAGGGTTTCCATAGCCGCCGGAGTGAGACGTTTTTTTTGCGGTTCGGCCATTTTGACCAGATAATCAGAGTATTCAGGATTGCTGCACATAACATAACCGTCATTTACTTCCTTGATCATCAGGCCTTTCCCAGGGACATTATATTCCGCCATGATTTCCCGCATGATATCGATCACATCAAACAAAGGCACTTCCAATATTTCGATTATTTCGTCCAGGCCGACCCGACCAGTACGAACGAATAAAATCGCTTCGATGGCCCCTTTAATTTCATCCCGCATTAACATTTTTATGTCGCCCGCCTAAAAATAATTTTATTCTGCCAAATTCATTTTCCTGCACTGCTTGTATTTTTTGTAAACGCAGTAGTTCCAGTAAAGCTAAAAATGAAGCTGCCAGTTCCCTTTTGTTTATCATACCATTTAAAAATTCCTCAAAGAATATTCCCTGGCTATGTTTTCGTACCGCAGTCAAGATTTCTTTCATTTTTTCCCCTACGTCTATATCATCCTGGGGAATTTCGACCTGAGGGATCTGCTGACCTTTTCTTAATAAGGCATTAAATAGTTCTGTTAATATCGTTATATTAGCAGTCAACTCCCCGGGAGTTGAGAATTTGGTTTCATCCTCACGGAAAAAATACCGCCGGCTTTTTCCGTCTTTTAACTCTTCCAGTTTCTCTGCTGCCATTTTAAATTTCCGGTAATATAACAGCCTCTGAACCAGTTCGGTACGCGGATCTTGCTCTTCGTTCTGTTCTTCTGCAGCTTCCGTATTTTGCGGCAGCATCATTTGCGTTTTTAAAGCCAGCAAATAAGTAGCCATGATCAAAAAGTCACCCAGCTTTTCCAAATCAAAATCACCGGTAATGCTTAAATATTCCATATATTGATCGGTGATCCTGGCGATAGGGATATCATAGATGTCGATTTGGTTTTCATCGATCAGATATAGCAGCAGGTCAAGGGGTCCGTGAAAAGAGTCTAAATCTACCACATAATCCATTACGTTTCTCCTTAAAACACAATGTAATAAAGAACGCTGTATATACCTTGCGCCAACGGCCAAAGTAATTTTCCCGTAAGACCAGTAATGATCAGTAATATGAGTATAATAGGACCGTATTGCTCCAGAGAATACATTAACCTGGCCCCGGAATCCGGCAATAGACCCGCCAGGATCTTGGAACCGTCCAGGGGAGGAACCGGTATCAGATTGAAAGCTGCCAAAATCAGGTTGATCTGAATCAATGGCATTAATAAAGCAACCGCATAGCTCCCCCATTCCAGCTCTTGAAAAGGTTGTATATACCGATACAAGATCATACCAACCAGGGCCAGCAATATATTCATGACCGGTCCGGCCAACGAAACCAGCATCATACCGCGCTTCATGCTGATATTTCTATTGAAATTCAAGGGGTTGACCTGGACCGGTTTAGCCCAGCCAAATTTAAAGATAATCAACATGAAAAAACCCATCCAATCGATATGGGGCAAAGGATTTAAGGTCAAGCGCCCCTGATGATAAGCGGTATCGTCACCTAACATGTAAGCCACCCTTCCATGCGCATACTCATGGAAGGTAAGTCCGATCAATATGGCCGGCAGCCAAATCAAAATGTCTATTATCTGCTGCAATTTAAACTGAATCCTCCTTTAATAACCTACGTACAAAAACAGTTTCCTCCTCTTTGGAAGTGATCATCCCGTTCAACTTTAAGCGGTATAATTCATGCAGGATCCTGCTGTAAATTGGTCCCGGTTTTATGCCCATGGCTTTTAGATCATATCCGGTGGTTTCAACTTTCACTGACTCCTTGGCCTGTAAATAGTCAGCAGTAAACTGCCATCCTTTTTCCGTATTCAGGCAAAGCAGCAAATACAAAAAAGTTTCATTGCAATAATGGGCGGCAATGGTATCGATATCACTAAAATCCATATACCCCCCGCTGTCAATGCTGTCTGCCAATTGGTTGGCCGCTCTTGCTTCTTCTATGAGTTTTACGGTATATTTATCAAATTTATATCGTGTGATTACTTTGCTGACTGATTCTTCGGAGAGTCCTTCCAGAATGATCAACAGATAGATAAGCCAGATTTTGATTTCCCGGTGATAAAAATGTTCCTCTGCCCAACCGCTGACGATCGGCACCCTTTTTAAGCGGGTATAGTCTAATTTGTCCAGGTCCACTTCCGGTAAGATATACTGCCAAACTCCTATCTCACCCATTCTGGTCAAGGCCGGCAATGGATTTCTTTCACTCAATATAAGCATAAGTTCCTGGAGGATCCGCTTGTAAGACAGTTTCCTTAAAAGTCTTCTGGTAATAGCATCCTGGGCAAAACGCAGGGTATCTGGTTCTATTTTGAAATTATACCGCTGTTCAAACCGAATCGCCCGCAGGATCCTGGTAGGATCTTCAACGAAGGACAAATTATACAGGATC
Source organism: uncultured Syntrophomonas sp. (assembly GCA_964574965.1). GTDB lineage: Bacteria > Bacillota > Syntrophomonadia > Syntrophomonadales > Syntrophomonadaceae > UBA1368. The sequence continues at coordinate 39,642 of CAZNPR010000001.1, forward strand.
CGAATGCAGCCATTTTCTATATCTTGACGGCCGCCGAAATAATCGATCAATTGCCCGAAGCTCCCAGGGTTTAAGCATATCGCCAACGTATTGATGGTAAAATCGCGTCTGTATAAGTCTTCCCGGATGGAAGATTTTTCAACCTCCGGCAATGCGGCCGGGAACTCATAAAACTCTGTCCGGGCGGTAGCCACATCTATTTTATTGCCATCCGGCAAAATAATAATAGCGGTGCCGAATCTTTCGTGGACCCTGGTCCGTCCATGTATACGCCGGGCCAGTTCTTTTGCCAGCATCTCACCGCTGCCCTCCACTACCAGGTCTAGATCATAATTTGGAACATGTAAAAATAGATCCCTGACAAACCCTCCGACACAGTATACTTTCATATTTAATTGCCGGGCAGTTTCCCCGGCCTGAACCAAAACTTCCACCAACTGCCCGGGCAAGGTATTTTTTATCAGCCCGGCAAAATTGTCTTCACGGATATTATTGCTGGTATAAAGTATTTCATGATCTTCAGGGTAATCCTCTCCATGCAGGAAGCGCAGGATATCTGTTCTTGATATGATGCCTGACAGTTTGCCTTTATCAATGACCGGAAGCCGGCCAATATCTTTTTCTACCATGATCTTCTGCACTTCTGCCAGGCTTGTAGCTGGGTCCACCGATAAAACAGCGGTGGTCATAAAGCCTTTCACCGGGGCATGCCCCAACTCATGCGTCATGGCTTTATCCACATCCCGACGGGAAATGACCCCTACGATCTCTTCCCCGTCAATGACCGGCATGCCGGTATGACCGTACCTAAGCATCAGTTTGCCTGCTTCTTCCATGCTGATATTCATGGAAACTGTTTTGACCGGTGATGTCATGATATCTCCGGCTAATAAAGCAGGCGTTGCCGCACGGCTCGTTTCCTCAAGAATGATTTTCGTTATATCAGCAAAATCCACCTCTTTTAACATAGCAGAAGCAGCTTTTTCATGACCACGGCCACCCAAAGGCTTTAATACCTGGTTTACCTTTATATTATCCGTTTTACTACGTCCGACTACATGGATCTTGCCCTGCATAGAGGCCACGGTAAATACCGCGTCACAATCCTCCACTTCCAGTAAGCGGTGGGTAATGATGTCAAGTCCGGGTATAAAGTCGCTGCATTGGGCCTGGGAAATAACGATCGAAGTGTTTTCGATAGTGTAATTTTTGGTATTTTGCAATAAAATCTGCAATAAATCCCGTTGCTCACTGGAAAAAGGCCTTTCCATAAAATTTGCCACTACCGAAAGGTTGGCCCCTTTCTCCAGCAAATAGGCGGCTGCCGCCATATCCCGGGCAGTAGTGCTCGCAAACAACATGCTGCCGGTATCTTCATAAATGCCTAAAGCCAGGATCGTTGCTTCAAAAGTGCTGATCTCGATATGCCTTTCCCTGATCAGCTCCACCAGGATCGTGGTTGCCGCACCCACCGGCTGAATATGAGCAATACTGCCTTTAAGGTCACCTGCCACATACGGGTGATGATCATAAATATGAAAATCCATCCCGTTTATTGCTGCCAGATCTTTGAGATAACCCAAACGGTTGGCATTGGCAGTATCGACCAGAATCATTCTTTGGACCTCTGCCAATTCAATATCGCGGGGCTGTTTGATCAACAGATGGTCTTTATATAAAGCCATGAAATTTTTGACATTGCGGGATAACGTTCCGGAAAAAACTTTTACTGCCTTAGGATAAAGCTTTTCAGCCGCAACCATACCTGCCAGGCCGTCAAAATCCAGGGAATTATGTGAAGTAATGATTTCCAAACAGTCTATCTCCTAAATGTATGATATTTAATTATATCATAATAGACCAGCGTTAATAAAAAGCGTCCTGCTGCAGATAAAAAAGCGGCGGCTGCCGCTTTTCTAAGATCAATGCTGACTGAGACACGAATGATGGCCGCCCCCCTGCAGGTAATACTAAATGAATATAGCAACCTGCAAACGACCCTTCGCTTATTTATTTTTAAGCCGTTCCGGGATCCTGTCATTCCTGATCAGATCTTTATAGGTCTCGCGTTCAATGATAATATCGGCCTTTCCTTGATTGACCACTACCATGGCCGGCCGGGGCAGACGGTTGTAATTGCTGGACATTGAATAAGTATAAGCGCCGGTAGCAAAAACTGCCAATATGTCCCCCGCTTCAGCATGCGGCAGCACAACATCCCAGATCAGCATGTCGCCTGATTCACAGCATTTGCCGGCTACCGACACCATTTCATCAGCCGCAAGTTGTGCCTTGTTGGCAATTATCGCCGAATGCTTCGCATTATATAGCGCCGGCCGGGGATTGTCATTCATCCCTCCATTTACCGCTATATACCTTCTGATCCCGGTTACTTCTTTGGAAGAACCGATGGTATATAATGTAACTCCGGCAGGACTGATCAATGCCCGTCCGGGCTCGATAATAACGCGGGGCATTTTGAGCCCGGCTTTTTCTGTTTGTGCTTTTACATGATTTATAATGACTTCTGCCCATTTCTCTGTTGTCGGCGGTAAGTCACCGGGCGCATAATAAATACCGAACCCGCCGCCCAGATCCAGTTCTGTCAGTTCACGACCGGTTTCTGCTTTGATTTTCGCCATAAATTCGATCATAAGCTCGATGGTATGCTGAAACGACTCCGGCTCAAATATTTGTGAGCCAATATGGCAATGCAGCCCCTGCAAAAAAAGACCCGGACATTGCCATGCCCTTTTAACTGCCTCCCAGGCCTGCCCATCAGTAAGTGTAAAACCAAATTTGGAATCGATTTGCCCGGTTTTAATATATTCATGGGTATGTGCTTCGACCCCCGGTGTTATTCGCAGTAAGATATCAGTGATCAGCCCTTTTTCCTGGGATAGATCATTTAAGAGTTCCAATTCATAAAAATTATCAGCTACGATCCTGCCAACCCCTGCTTCCAAAGCCATGCACAGCTCTTCCCGGCTTTTATTGTTGCCGTGGAAAAAAATCCTATCGGCAGGAAATCCCGCTTGAAGTGCCGTATATAATTCTCCCGCTGAAACAACATCCAGCCCCAGACCTTCCTCATCTATGATCCGGCAGATGGATAAACAACATAATGATTTACTGGCATACAGCACCATCGTATCCCCATAATTTGAAAAGGAATTACGAAAACTTCGGCAATTATCCCTGAAACCTTGTTCGTCGATGACCCATAAAGGCGAACCGTATTCTTTGACTAAATCCAAGACATCAATTCCGCCGATTTCCAGGTGACCTGTGTTATTGATTTTCATCGTTCCGGTCAAAAACAAAGATATCCCACCCCTTTAAGCCTTGTAAATTCTTGTTATTTTACCATCATAAATTTATGGCCGTCAATGCGTTCTTCACAGATATACACTATACAATAATTATGATATGTTCCATGGTACTAAATTTGTTTATATCAGCTTTAAAAAAGGCCAGAAGAATCTCGTCCGGCCCAGACCGCAAAAAATCAGAGATCCTCATCAATGACATAACAAGCCCTGTATTATCACCGTACCTCAGTACGCCTCAATTGCAGGGCTTGGTTTTGGTTTGGTCTTTAATTTTCAAAACCGATCTGCCGCTTCCCAGCAGGCAAAGCCAGTCGAATAACAAAGGACTTTATATCAGGCTGCTTTGTTTTTGATTTCATAAAGCAAGGGACTGGAAATAAAAACGGATGTGTATGCCCCGACAACAAAACCTATCAGCATTGCCATCATAAAGAACTTTATAGTAGCTCCGCCAAACAGGAGCAAAGCTATTAAAGGCAAAATGGTAGTCAGCACGGTATTGATAGTCCGATTCAAGGTCTGCATCACACTCTTATTGAGTAGTAGTTCAAAGGAATCTTTTCTTTTCATTCTTATATTTTCCCGGACACGGTCGAAAATAATAATCGTGTCATTAATGGTATAACCGATAATTGTGAGAACAGCAGCTATAAATGAACTGGAAATTTCCCATTGGAACAAAGAGAATATTCCTAATACGACCAGAACATTATGAAGGATCGCTAATACTGCAGCTACCCCATAAGCCCATTCAAATCTATAGGTAATATAGATCAGCATCAATATTCCAGCAATAAGCAGTGACAGCAGTGCATTACGTGTAAGCTCATTACCGATCGTCGCGCCTACACTTTCAGCTCCTAAAAACTCAACCTTATCAAAATTATCTTTTAGTGCTGCCATCAGTTCATTGGTTTGCTCCTGATTAAGTTCGCTGGTCCTGATATAAAAATCGCTGTCGCTTTTTTGAACTTCAGCTTTTTCCAGATCCACATCCGCCAATACTGCTCTGACATCAGCAGCATTTACTTGCGCCTTATCTTCTATTCGGACGTTTATTATCGATCCGCCCCTGTAGTCGATTCCCAAATTCAGGCCTTGGGAGAACAGCGAAATAACACCAGGGATGATCAGAATTAATGAAATGATATAAAATATTTTACGTTTCTCAATTATTTGCATCTGCTGCACCCCCTGTAACCCCATATAGTTTAGGTTCCTTTGTTATATTAGAGAACAAGATCAGCATATACCGGGTAAAAGTCAATACCAGAAAAACACTGGCAACGATACCAATTGATAAAGTAACCGCAAAACCTTTGACTGGTCCGGTACCAAAATACATCAGTACTCCGGCTGCAATAAGTGTTGTCAGGTTTGAATCAAAAATGGCCCAGAAGGCTCGTTTAAATCCTGCATCAATGGCAGCCCCCAAGGTTTTGCCAAAGCGGAGTTCCTCCTTGATCCTCTCATACGTCACAACATTGGCATCAACTGCCATACCAACCGAAAGAGCCAGACCAGCTATACCCGGCAGAGTCAGAACTGCTCCCAAAATCGACATGGTACCTAATACTAGCATCATATAAATTACCAGCGATAGATCAGCAATTAAACCTGGCAGACGATAATAACCCAGCATAAAAATCAGCACAGCAATAAGACCAATGATTCCTGCTTTGAGGCTTTTATCCAGCGAATCCGCACCCAAGGTAGGGCCAACTGATCTTTTTTCCATAACATTAAAAGAGACCGGCAGAGCACCGGAGCGAAGCTGTACTGCTAGGTTCTGCGCCTCTTCTGCGGTAAATTGCCCTTGAATTACAGCGTTTCCGTCCGTAATCGCCACCTTGACATTCGGGGCACTGATGACCTGCTTATCGATGACGATCAGTAATGGTTTGCCTATATTGGCTGCAGTAGCATCAGCAAAAAGCTGCGCTCCCTTTTTATCAAACTCCAGTAAGACTTCTGCATTTCCGGTACCGGACTGGTCCATACGAGCTTCCGCGTTTTCCAGATTTTCTCCGGTCACTAAAACATTCCCTTTTTCATCCTGGAATTCCAATTGGGCAACATTCTTTAAAATATCCACGGCTGCTTCCGGATCATCTTCACCAGCTATTTCAATAACGACTCTGTTTTTCCCCTGAGGATATAGAGTGGTTTCTTTTACGCCCAGACTATCTACCCGGGTACGCAAAATACCTAAGGCTTTGGTAATCGTATCTTCAGTAATAGCTTTGCCTTCTGTCTCCTGGGCTTCAAGGACTACACGCAAGCCCCCCCTTAAATCCAGGCCAAGATTCATGCTTTTGGCAATCGGTTCGGTTGCGAAATACCCCAGTAAAACAATAGCTATGATGATTGCGATTACTGCCATGATACTAGGTTGTCTTTGCACTGATTGATCCTCCTTCCAACAATTAATCTATTATAATTATCTATTATAAAAGCTTGACCCCATTGATCATCAGCTGAAACTCACAGCCTAAAAATTTGGCCGCTCTGCTGCATAATAACATCCTGTGCAAAAATATTTCAAAATAGTCCATAACCGGGCAAATAGCAGTATCGATAGAAATTTCAAGCATGATTATTTTCTTTTCTTCATCGATATTAAGAATCGATGAATCCACGGCATAGTTTACGCGGTCATGGATATCAAAATTAGCGATATCCGGATTTCTCACGCGGTTACGATGAACATGGGACTTATCAGCCAGAATGAGGGCTGCTGCCACCTCACTGATGGGATGTCCGCTGCCTTCGTCATGATTCCCGATCGCTGCAGCGATGATCGCAATATCACTTACAGGCATGCCCATTCTTTTCAGGATCTCCATCGCGATCAGCGCCCCGCTTTGGCTATGGCCGCCGCGATTGATCACATTCCCCAGATCATGCAAATAACCAGCGATTTCCGCCAAATCGCACAATTTTTTATCATAACCCAGTTTGTGAAGAATCTCAGCGGATAATTGACTGACGATCGCCAGATGAACACGTCCGTGATCTGTAAACCCAATCATCTCCAAATGTTTATTACCCCTGACAATCAAATCGGTAATCAACTTATTGGACTTGATCTCTGACAGGTTTACCATTAATCTTCTTTGACCTCATAGGCAATTGCCTTTTTGATAAACTCTATTTCAGTATTCTCACTGACTTTCAAAACAATAGTATCATCTTTTACCCGCACGACCTCACCGTGTATCCCCCCAATGGTAACAACTTTCATCCCTCGATTCAATTCCGCCAAAAAATTACCATGCTGTTTCTCCTGCTTTTTCCGCGGCATAATGATGAAAGCATAAAAAATGGCAATAAATACTCCAAAATAGAGCAACAGTGTTATCCAATCATTCCCCATTCTTTCACAACTCCTTATTTTTGTTTAACTTTATTTAGTTTCTCTATTGGCCTGCAAAATCCTTTTTATTAAATCTGGTAATACTTCATAAAACTGTGGAAAAATCCAGAGAAATCTTCTTCTTGGATGGCCTTTCTTATATTTTCCATTAATTTGGCCAAAAAATACACATTATGATAGCTCAATAGTCTTAAAGCCAAAATTTCTCCTGCTTTAAGCAAATGTCTTATATAAGCACGGCTGTAATTCTTACACACATAGCAGTCACAACTGGCATCGATAGGAGAGAAGTCATCCGCAAAAACAGCATTTCTGACAGTGATCTTGCCGCTTCTGGTATAAGCAGTGCCATGTCTGGCTAATCTGGTGGGCAGGACACAATCGAACATATCTACCCCTTTGCGGACACCTTCCAGCAGGTCTTCCGGGGTACCGACACCCATTAGATACCTCGGTTTTGTAAGCGGCAGCAGTGTATGAGTCAAATCAAGTATACGATACATTTCTTCTTTGCTCTCTCCCACACTCAGCCCGCCGATGGCATAACCCGGGAAATCCATATCTACCAGATCTTGTGCGCTCATTTGCCGTAAATCAGAAAAAACATTGCCCTGGATGATACCAAATAGTGCCTGTTCCTTCCGGCAGTGTACCTCTTTACATCTCCGTGCCCATTGTGTGGTTCTTTTTACTGCTATTTCCGCTTCTTCATAAGTACAGGGATAAGGTGCACATTCATCGAAACACATGGCTATGTCAGCACCCAGCTTTTGTTCTACTTCCATTACTTTTTCAGGGGTCAAAAAATGTTTGGAACCATCGATATGAGAATTGAAATAAACCCCCTCATCCGTAATTTTTCTGAGTTTGCTTAAACTAAATATTTGAAATCCACCGCTGTCAGTTAAAATGTTGTTCCGCCAATTCATAAAGCCATGCAGGCCCCCTGCTTTGTCGATCAGATTTGCACCTGGCCGCAGATATAAATGATACGTATTGCTCAGAATGATTTTGATATCCATTTCGTATAATTCCTCTGGGGTAAGGGTTTTAACGGTCGCCTGGGTCCCAACCGGCATAAAGACAGGGGTATCGATCGTTCCATGGGTCAATGTAAGCTGTCCCAGCCTGGCTGGACTATGCGCATCCTGTTTTAGTATCTTAAACTGCAGCATTTAAAAAAGACCTCCTGCTGTGCCTCATCTCTTATTTAATAAACATGGCATCCCCATAACTGAAGAATCGATAACGCTGATCCACCGCATGCCGGTATGCTGTCATGGTATTATTCTGTCCGGCAAAGGCTGAAACCAGCATAATAAGTGAGGATCTCGGCAGATGGAAATTGGTAATCAGCCCATCTATGGCTTTAAAAATATAGCCTGGGTAAATAAATTTATCTGTTTCACCGCTGGCGGCAGAAAAACCACAATCTTCATTATATACTGTTTCAAGGGTTCTTACCACCGTTGTTCCAACGGCTATGATTTTCTTGTGGTTCCTTCTAGTTTGATTCAGCAAATCGGCTGCTTGCTGGTCGAACTCATATACTTCGAAGTGCATTTTATGGTCCCTGATATCTTGCGTTTTCACCGGCCGGAAGGTACCGATCCCTACATGCAGAACCAGGTATACGATATGGACGCCTTTACTCATCAATTGATCCATCAGTTGGCTGGAAAAATGCAAGCCAGCTGTTGGTGCGGCGACCGAACCATCATCTTTTGCGTATACAGTCTGGTAACATTCCTGATCCATTGTTTCATCCGGCCGGTCGATATAAGGCGGTAATGGGATGTGTCCTTGGCGACACAAAAACTCATTTTCGTCCTTACAATTACTGATTCTTACCAGTCTTCCACCGGCTGTTTCAGTTTCCTCCAGAATCTCAATATATTCATCAGCAGATTCAAATCTTACAATCTGACCCGGCGGAAGTCTGCGGGCAGGCTTCACTAAAGCTTCCCAATGCCCGCCTCTTTTCCTCAGCAAGAAGATCTCTGCCTTGGCTCCTGAATCCTTAAATCCAACCAACCGCGCCGGTATGACCCGGGTTTTGTTCAGGACCAGAGTATCTCCAGTTTCCAAATACTGAATAAGGTCCGAAAACGCTTGATCTTCTATGCCGCCATTGCTTCGGTCCAACACCAATAACCGGGAAGAATCCCGCGGAGTAACCGGGTATTGGGCGATCAGTTCGGCAGGGAGGTCATAAGAATAGCTGTCTATGTCATAAATTCTTTGGTCATCCGACATGTTTTATCTCCTGCTGATGTAATTGAAAACTATAGTCAATATGATACTGAAAATAATAGCGGTGGTGAGGGGAAAATAAAAGGTGTAATTTTCTTTTTGGATCAGGATATCCCCCGGTAATCTAAAACCATGAAAACCATATTTCGAAAAAAGCAGCATAACAGCGCCAAGTATGGTCAATAAAAGCCCCAGTCCAAAAACTATTTTGGCAAGTCCGCTATATTGCATAAGTTCTTAACCTTTCCTTGGTTTTCTTTAGGCCTGTAGCGTTCAAATTCACTGAATAAACAGCCACAGTACTGCTGACGGTATAATTCCATTTCTTTGGCTCTGACGCCAGTTTCACGGAAACCCTCCCGAAAGTCAAAATAAAGGAAAGGCACTTCATACTTGGCCGCCATTGCTTCTGCAGCCCCAATGATCATTTCATGCTTCTGATATTTGCTGACCAGCAAAGTAGTCGTAAAGTAATCGAATTTCCCCTTTCTGGCATAGCGGGCTGTCTGCTCCAGCCTCATGGTGTAACAATAGAAACAGCGATTACTTTCCCTAAAAGAAACGTTTTGAAAATAGCTGGCCGGATCATAGTCATTTTCATAAATGACACTTAAATCCGATATCTCAGCAAACTTCTGCAGGCTTGCTTTTCTGTTAGTATATTCAGTAAAGGGATGAATATTAGGGTTACAAAAAAACCCGGTAACCTGGTACCCTTTTTCCCGCAAAACCGGAACCGGATAGGTAGCACAAGGGCCACAACAAATATGCAGCAACACTTTGCTCATCTCAATTTCTCACCCCGCTTTATTCATGTGGATATTTTTATCTATAAGTTTGCTTATTGTTTAAAATTCAAGTCTGGCTGTGCGGTGCCAGCAACCGTATAACCCAGATGTTTATATGCTCTTTCCGTGGCGATCCTACCCCGGGGTGTTTTTTGGATCATACCCATTTTCAATAAATACGGCTCATAAACATCACTGATGGTATCCGTTTCCTCTGATACTGAAGCGGCTAGTGTTTCAAGTCCTACCGGCCCTCCGGCAAATTTTCCAATTATTGATTCCAGGATCAGTACATCCAGATTGTCGAGGCCCAAATGATCGATTTCCATCATTTCCAGAGCCAGTAACGCCAGATCCTCATCAATTTTCCCCGGCCCCTTGATCAATGCATAATCTGCCACCCGGCGCAGCAATCTGTTTGCCACCCTGGGGGTGCCGCGGCTGCGACGAGCAATTTCATAAGCTCCCTGGGTGTCGATTCCAATTTTTAATATTCGGGCAGCCCGGTTGATGATGGTTGCCAACTCTTCAATACCATAGAAATCAAGCCGGCAGTTAATGCCAAAACGGTCTCTTAAAGGAGAACTCAGCAAACCAGGGCGGGTAGTAGCCCCGATCAATGTAAAAGGAGGAAGGTCGAGCCGCAGGGTTCGGGCAGCCGGTCCTTTCCCGATCACAATATCGATCACGAAGTCTTCCATAGCGGGATACATGATTTCTTCCACACTTCTGTTCAAGCGATGGATCTCATCAATAAATAAGATCTCCCCCGGTTCCAGATTGGTCATTATCGCTGCCAGATCTCCCGGCCTTTCGATGGCAGGGCCTGACGTTTTCCGGATAGGTTTTCCAATTTCGTTGGCCACGATGTTAGCCAGGGTCGTTTTTCCCAGTCCAGGCGGTCCGCTTAACAAAACATGATCAAGACTTTCCGCTCTTTCCCGGGCAGCAGCAATAAATATGGCGATGTTTTCCTTAACTTTATCCTGCCCTATGTAATCGGTGAGATTAATCGGCCTTATAGTTATATCAAGATTCTCTTCATCTGTTAAAGCTTGTCCCGAAATGACCCTATTATCCTGCAAATTCTTTACCTCCTGCTCAGAATTTGTAAAACCAATTTTATATTTTCCTCCGTAGTACCATGAAGCCGGTTGTTTTTCTGTAAATCAGAAACGACTGGTATGATCTCATTTCTCTTAAATCCCATCACTTCCAGTGCTTCAATTACATCTCCCAGTTGTGGTGCTCCTGCTTCCACATCAGCCCTAAAAGTATCTCCCAGTTTATCTTTTAGTTCAAAGATCAGACGCTGGGCAGTTTTTTTCCCGATCCCAGGGATAGCTGTTAGGGTTTTCTCATCCTGACTCAGCACCGCTGATAAAAATGTATCCGGTTTGACGGTGCCCAGAACATTCAAAGCATTGCGGGCTCCAATACCCGATACCCCAAGCAGTTTCTTAAATAAATTCAATTCCGGATGATCTATGAAACCGTATAATTTGAACTCATTATCCAGCACTTGTAAATGGGTATAAAGTATGACAGATTCACCGATAGGCGGCAGCTCACTGATCAGGGAAGGGTAAATATTTACGATATAACAGATACCATTGCAATCCAGCCAAACATTATCATCGTTGATCTGAAACAATTTTCCTCTGACAAAACCAATCATTTTAAACCACCTTTATAGATTTTGGCCATCCGGCATGAATGGATATGACATATGGCAATGGCCAGTGCATCTGCGGCATCGTCAGGTTTAGGCAGTGTGTCCATATGTAAAATCGACTGGACCATTATTTGTACTTGTTTTTTATCCGCTTTTCCATACCCCACCACAGATTGTTTTACCTGCAATGGAGTATACTCAGCTATTTCCAGTCCGGCTTTGGCTGCGGTCATCATAATGACACCCCGGCTTTGCGCAACGGTTATGACCGTTTTGGCATTTTTAAAATAATAAAGTTGCTCAATCGCTGCTACATCAGGTTTATAAGCGGTTATGATCTCGTTGATCTGATCACATATCTGGCACAAACGATCGGGCATTACTGCAGTGGCTTCAGTCTTAACAGTTCCGTAACGGATTAATTCAATATGGCTGTTAACTGCTTCTACCAGGCCAAATCCCGTAGTAGCTGTTCCCGGATCAATACCTAATACTAACACCTTAAGACCTGCTTTCATATTAATCGATCAATAGATTAATCTTACTGTAAATTAGTCAAAATCTCTATATTTAGCCAAAATAAAATGGCAGAGAGCTTCTTCTCTGCCATGAATATTACCAGTGTGTATTTTACAGATATTCATCCAAATTTTCTAAAGCATCATTTAAATGCTCCATATTCTCAAATTCATACTCACCATTTTCTATTGCGTGTCTTATCTTCTCAGGAAGCGAATCGACCTTGATGTCGGTAACGCGCATCAGAACATCATGTTCACCATTCGGCCCTTGGTACACAGCGATCCTCCCCTTATATTCTTTCAGCCGGCATTTTTCTTTGTCAACCGTACACCAATCGTCTATTTTATGTTTTATGGACAAGGTATTGTGTTGATAAGATAGTTGGTAGCCGTTCTTCACAGTATACTGCTTTCTCAGTTCATCGACGCTTTTACCGATCAACGCACCTTGGTCGTCAAAAGGAGCAATAATTATATGTCCGCACTTACTGAATTGTTGTTCATATATAACGCCATCGTCATATTTGATCGTATTGGCTTCCATATTTTGCACAACCGCTTTTTCAATGCTCTCTGCTTTTTTCAATTCAAGGCTACTGTAAATATTAGCCAAATAAGCTCCCAAGGCCAGGCTCAGCATTAAAAAAATGAGCAGGATGCCTGGAATCAGACGATTTTTCACGCTTATCACCTCTGCCAATATTGTTGTCCAGAAGTGATAAATCTATACGATTGCTGCTATTTTTTGGCTAATTTTCATCTCGAAGCTTGATAAATCATTTTATTTGGGTTTTTAGCATTATTTACTGCATAAATTGCATTGCTTTTTATACAACTAGTATGTTATTAATAATGGTAGATAAGGTCAAAGTTATGTCAAATTTATTTGAATTTTCTTTCAATTGTTCACAATTTAATTTGTTTTCAATTCTTTATGTAAGTATGGATCACATTATATATTAGGAAGTTAAAAGGAGGTAATCAAAATGGAAAAAACATTAGATGAAGTTTTGAGTGCATTAAATTCCGGGGTTTATAACATTTTCAATGTGGATTTAGCTTTTGAAGAGTATGAAAACAATGTCAATTTTGCTGCCCGCGAAGAGATAGTCGATATTGAATACTTTGACTGCGTGAGTATTCCAGTTTTCTCAGGTAATGACTACATTAGAGATGAAGGCAATATGGAGCCTGACTGGGAACTTTTTGCCAATGACATCGAAACCGGTAAAACTTTTTTCTGGGATTCTTATGATGATTTTATTTTAGCTGATCTGGCTGACACCAAGTTAGATTATGATACCGCCATCAGCTATAACCAATTGACAGGGAACAAAACTCTGGAAGAAACCCTGGCCGAATTTGAAAGTTGGGCAGGAACCCCGATGGACATCTTATCCTGCTATGGTGATTACGAATATGGTCACAATATATTTGAAGGTGACTTCGATATGGACGTCCCAGTAAGGATTTATGCAAGTGATGAAGAAGTGATCGTTAAAGCCAATTTCCCGTGGATGAAGTCAAATAGCACGGAAAACATTTATCCTGATGAACTGAACTTAAAGAGTGTTTTGTCAATCCTACCCGTTAGAGTAAATTCCCGGGAAGTAAAAGCTAGTTTTGTCAATGGTGAATTTAAACTGGAGTTTCCCAAAGAACAAAAGAATGTCCTGCAACAAAAAAACTATAAGTAATAGTAAAAAAAGCGGAGTTCTTTTGAACTCCGCTTTTTTTATTTTCATTAAAGTTTTTCCATTATGGCATCAGAGATATTGGCATTGGAATAAACATTCTGAACATCATCATGATCTTCTAGAAAATCGATCAGTTTAATGATTTTGGCTGCAATCGCTTCATCATCTATATTGACCGTATTATCTGCCAACATAATGATATCTGCCAATTCGATTTCTATCTTATCTGCTTCCAAAGCTTCCTTAACTTCCATCAGAACATCCGGCGCTGTAATGATCTCATATACATCTGTTTCAGATCTTACATCATCTGCTCCGGCTTCCAGGACTTGCATCATAAACTCGTCTTCATCCAGGATGATTTTTTCTTTACTGACCTCGAGAAATCCAACCCGTTTGAACATCCAGCCTACGCATCCGGTTTCACCTAAGTTGCCGTTATTTTTTGCAAATAAATGTCTGACTTCAGAAGCTGTTCGGTTGCGATTGTCAGTCGCGATCTCCAATAAGACGGCAACTCCCCCGGGAGCATAACCCTCATAAATGATCTCTTCGTAGATATCGCCTTCGGAATCTCCCAATCCTTTTTTAATGGCCCGGGAAATATTTTCATTGGGCATATTGATGGCCTTGGCTTTTTGAATAGCCAGTTTCAGCTTGGAGTTGGAATCCGGATCACCTGAATGGCCAGTACGTACAGCAATGGTTATATCTTTAGCGATTTTGGTAAATTCTTTGCCTCTTTTCTCATCTGAACGAGCCTTTTTATGTTTTATGTTGGCCCATTTTGAATGTCCTGACATAATAACTCCTCCTTGTTACTTATCTTGGTATGACTGCGATGGGAGGCATGTGCCGCTTATGCTCAGAAGCTTTCATCATTTTTTGGATCCTGTTGATTACTTCCTGTTCCCCTTCGCCAGTTTCCAGATACCTATCCAACTGCGTATAACTAAAGCCCATTTCATTTTCATCGGTTTGATCAGCCCACAACCCGGCCGAAGGTGGTTTTTCAATAATATACTCCGGTATCTCAAGGTATTTTGCTAACTCATATACTTCCTTTTTAAGCAAATCACCTAATAATTGCAGATCAACAGCACTGTCCCCATATTTGGTTGAATATCCAATGTTGATTTCACTTTTATTACTGGTTCCTACTACTAAATAATTTCTGGACTGGGCTGAATAATATAAAGTGATCATCCGCAGACGCGGTTTTATATTAGCTCTGATCAGTTTTCCCTTATCCCCATCAGTCTTGATAAAAGATTCAAATTGCGGCAACAGCAAGTTATATGCATTTTCGATTTCAACCATGCGGGAAGGAATATCAAATTGGGCAACCAGTGCCTGACTGTGAAGCAAATCTGTGACCGGACTATGACAAGGCATCATTAGTGCCAGGCAGTTATCCGGGAATGCTCGCTTGGCAATTACTGCTGCTACGGCTGAATCTACGCCCCCGCTGAGACCAAATACTACCCCTTTAGCCCCGGCAGCAGCGACCCTTTCCTGCAGCCATTCTACCAAATGCTGCACGGTTGCTTCACAGTTCATACCTAACCCCCCCAATTCTAAGTCAATTAAATAGTATCTGATTTTCACGTTTCTATCAATCTTGACCTGGGTAATTTCCAAAAATATTTCCTCTTGTGAATTATTCAACATAATACAGAACAATCCTGCCTCGGTAAATAAATCAGTTCACAGCTTTAGAGCGGGATTACTTCAATATTGCCCCAGGCCATCATCCTATCATCCTTAATCGCCAGAATGCTCAAGTTTTTATCTAATTCTTTAATATATTCAACTGCTCTTTCCAAAGCCAATTTATGTTTGACCAAATTTCCAGCCTGTGTTGCTGCAGCATCAGCCATAATAGCTGTATCTCCTATTATTACCACTGCGTCAGCAACGCCGAAACTCAGGCTGTGACCGACGGTCCCTGAAGAGGTGCATATACCTGCCGGAGTAGTTTCTGGTTGAATTTTGATCCCTATTTTATAACTGAAGGGCGAATCACCTGCATACACAGCAATATGGCGTTCCCGGGCCGACAATAGGTAAATATCCCCACCGTTTTCAACAATAACTTCTGCAGAATACCGCTTCAGGATCTGCCCGATATGATCAGCAACTGCCCCGGCAACTGCTGCCATGGGCCCGACCCCGGCCACTGCCGCTGCTTCTGCCATCTTAAATGCAATTTCCGGTGTATCCGGATAGGTTACGATGGGTACCAATGATGTCTGAAACTGTGGATGAACAAGAATATATTCTTCCAACTGTCTGCGGATATGAATGACTTCCTTGTAACATAATGAAACAAGGCTATCGGAATAGACTTTATTCTCTATCCCGATAGCCAGGTCAGTTTCTTTCACTTTGACATTGAAATATTTCAGGTCTTGACCCAGCTGCATCAAACGATAATCCCTGTCGCCAAATCCTGTTTTTCCCTTTCCCATAGAAATACCTCAGACTGCCTCCCTGACGTCAAAATGGAGAATGATGGCGCGGGTCGGGCAGCATTCCAGACACATGGCGCATAAAACGCATTTTGTATCATCAAAGGAAATAATCATGGTTTCCCGATCAATAGCCAATGCTTCAGTAGGGCAAAAGGAAGCACAAGCACCACATTGGATGCATAAGTCATCGTGCCATACTACTTTTTCACTCAGTGGTTCAACAATTACGCCCAGGCTTTTTAAGAACATTAGCCCTTCGTTATATTTCTCTTTGTTTCCTTCCAGCTCCATGACCAAATATCCTTGTTTCAAAGGATTTATATCCGCTTTTAATATATTGACGATCAAATCATAATTTTTAACCAGACGATAAACAATCGGCTGTTCTGATTGGGCAGCAGAGAAATAACATACGATTTTATTTTTCATTACGAGTCCCTCCTGTTACCATTTAAATGAATTCCCCCGGGACTTCTTTCGGGAATCGATTTAAACTCTATGTCTGCATCTGCTCCCGGCAACGGCGCGACTGGACAAGTAAGTTCAAATTTCCCCTGCTTGATCCAGTCTTTTAAAGTGGCAGCAATGATCCTGGCCCGTGGATAACTTGATTGCGGAGTCGTAACCACTTCCTTGCCTTCTATGATCACTTTGCCTTTCTTCAGGTCAGCTACACAAGCAAATCCCAGATCAATGGGTTTGGAATACGGATATCCTTCCTTATAATCCACCACCGGGCAATAAATATCTTCATCTTTGACCGCAGTGTACATCAGTATCTCTTCATCTAAAATGGGAATGGGAATACCGATACCAACTGCCATTGTTGCTCCATATCCTATATAACTCAATCCCACTACCCAGTTGGCATCCATTTGCTTTAAGTCACCGATCACCGCCAGGGTCCCGGCTGATACTTTGGGCACGCCATTCTCGCCCCGCAAAATATTAGGGTGATGCTGAGTACCGTTCCAGGCAACATAACCGATCCCCCCACCCAGAAAGATCCGTGTGCCGATGCCGATGGTCTTATAATAAGGATCATTTAACAAAGGACTTAGTTGGCCGGCGGTTGAGTAACTGGCATTCCCCAGCTTGGGTTTTAAAATGCCCATATAGGTATAGATGGTTTTATCGCCCAGGTTTACTGCGCAGTTATAATTTTGATAAGCATTGCGCGGATTAAACATAAAAGCATCATTTACATCATTTAAGGTTATTAGCGTATCTACTCGCTTATTGGGATAACAATCAGTTCCATAACCTTCTGCTTCCAGGCGGATCTCTTTTCCAGCTAGCAGATCATGGATGACATGGCCTCCGCCATATGAAAAGCGGCCAGGGAATACTTTATTTTCCGGGTCGGTCTCCGGCAGCTGCCCGGCGCCTATATATGCATCGACCGCGGCAATGCCAGTATATGCTTCTACACCATTGAGCCACACTTTTTTCATTTTGATGCGGGGTCTGGCATGACCGAAATTTATAAAAGCTCCGGAAGAACACATCGGTCCGAAAGTTCCAGTTGTTACCACATCGATTTCCCGGGCTGCCGCTTTGATCCCTTTTTCCTCAACCACCTTGATGACTTCTTCTGCAGTAACTACTACGGCTTCACCACGCTTGATCTTTTCATTAATTTCTTCATATGTTTTCTGCTGAGCCATTAATTCTCCTCCTGACGTAAAAGTTTCCTAGCCGTTTTAACGGCGGCCCTGGCATCTTTAGAATATCCATCTGCACCAAGGTTTTGGGCATATTCCTCAGTCAAAACTGCTCCCCCGACCATCACCCTGCATTGTAGTCCTCGTTCTTTTACTTGCAGAATGACGTCCTTCATTTTCGGCATAGTCGTGGTCATCAAGGCACTTAATCCGATAATATCTGCCTGCTCTTTTTCGGCAGCATCAACTATATCAGCTGCTTTTATGTCTTTACCCAGATCAATGACCTTATACCCATAATTCTCCAACATAACTGCAACAATGTTTTTACCTATATCATGAATGTCCCCTTCAACAGTAGCCAGCACGATCACTCCCATGTTCTGTTCGGCTTCTGCAGAAAGGTACGGTTTAACGATGGCAAAAGCTTCTTTCATGGTTTCTGCTGCCCGCAGCAACTGGGGCAGGAAATATTGCTTGCGGTCATATAATTCCCCAGCCATTTCGATTCCAGGTATCAAACCATGATTTACAATATCCAGCGGTCCTATCTTGTCATCATAAAGCGCATGGTTCATCAATTCGGCAATGATTTCCTTATTGCCCTCCAGAACAGCTTTTTTCAATTTGTTTTCCATCCCGCCCTCGCCTTGAGCAGGTGGTTCCTCCGATTTGATTTCAGCTAATAGACTTTGCTGACCCATCAACTCCGGGATATTGCATCGTTGACATATGTCATGCCGCGCTGCTAACGGCCGGTTCTCGTTTGCATTTACATCTTTGTATGCCTTGATAAAGGCAGCGCTATCCCTGTCGCGGTTTAGTAAAACCGCTGCTGCTCGGGTGGCATCCATCATTCTTTGATCAAAGGGGTTGATGATCGGCAAATCCAGCCCTGCCGCCCAGGCCATAGCCAGATAGGCGGAGTTGATAATATCCCGTCCGGGAAGGCCATGTGATACATTGCTTACTCCCAATACCGTTCCAATATTGAGTTCTGATTTTATGATCTGTAAGGCTTTGATCGCTTCCATCACTTGATCTTGCTCAGCGCTGGCGGTTTTGACCAGTGTATCGATAAAGATATCTTCCTTACGCAATCCATATTCAATGGCCCGTTGATATATTTTTCTAGCGATGGCGACCCGGTCTTCCGCCTTGTCAGGAATACCCTTTTCATCAAGGCAGAGTCCCAATACTGCAGCTCCATATTTTTTGGCTAAAGGAATAACTTCCTGCATTTTTTTCTCTTCACCGGTGGTGGAATTGATCAGGGCCCGCCCCACAAAGCTTTTCAAGCCTCTTTCGATGGCATTGATGTCTGCAGAGTCAATGACCAGAGGGATATCAACTGCCGCCTGAATATTTTGGACCGCTTGTTCCATCGCTAATGATTCATCTATACCTGGGACTCCCATGTTTACATCAAGAATGGGAGCTCCCATTTCTGCCTGTTTACGTGCTTCTTCAGTGACCACCTGCATTTTCCCTGCCTTAATGTCCTCGGCCAGTTTTTTACGAGCAGTTGGGTTGATCCTTTCCCCAATAAATGCCAGGGGATGATCTTCTCCCAAAAGTACATGGCGCGTTCGGGAAGCTAAGGCAGTAATCTTTTTATTTCTTCTTGGTACCGGCCCCAGCGCTTTTAATACCCGGGCAATGGCCAGAATGTGCGAAGGTGTAGTCCCGCAGCATCCGCCAATAATGTTGGCTCCGGCGTCCCGCAGCCTGATAGCATACTCAGCCATTTCCTCCGGACTGTCCGGAAATATCGTTTGATCATCTATCAAGGCTGGTAATCCGGCATTGGGTTCAACCGACAAAAAGGAATTGGAATTACTGCCCATTATCTCGATCACCGGAAGTAATTCTCTCGCCCCGCCGGAACAATTAGCACCTATGGCCAAAGGTTGAAAAGCTTCCATAATAAGCAGGGCAGTAAGAGGATCCGTCCCCATCATGGTACGCCCCCCAGCTTCAAAGGTCATATGGGCAATGACCGGCAACCTGGTATTATGACAGGCAGCAATAAGGGCAATTCTCATTTCGCCGATATCGGTCATAGTTTCAATGGATAAAAGGTCTGCTCCCGCTTTTTCACAAGCAACTGCCTGTTCTTTAAAGGCTTCATACATCAAATCAAAATCAGCCTCGCCAATAGGATGCAACAATTTACCGGTTGGCCCTATGGAAGCAGCCACCAGGGCCTTGTTCCTGGCAGTCCTTTTGGCTGTCTGTACGGCTTCCCGATTGATCTCTTCAACCATATTTTCCAGTCCGTACTCTGCCAGTTTCAAACCATTCGCACCAAAGGTATTGGTCTGTATAATATCAGATCCTGCCTGAATATACTGATAATGAATATTTTCCAGGACGGAAGGATTATTCAAGCCATAAAGCTCGGGGCACTCACCTGTCTGCATACCGGCGTTCTGCAGCATCGTCCCCATGGCTCCGTCCAATATAAAAATTCTTTCTTTTAACTGCGAGCCTATATCCAATGTCATGAAAAATCCTCTCCCCTTATCTATTTGCTAAAAAATAAAAAAACTCCCTATAAGAGAGTAAAGTTTCCTCTCTTATCTTTCAGGATTTGAACCTGCAGGATTTGGCACCATACTCGTAAGTTGGTTGCCGGGTTTCATCGGGCCCGTCCCTCCGCCTCTCTGGATAAGAGTATTTATTTTTTATGCGTTAACTCGGATGATTAATCTGCTGTCTTGGGTTTAGCTTCCGCTTCCGTTATCTCTTGAGCGTCCTTCTCTTTTGGTAATAGAATTTGATTGGTATCTGCTACTTCACTATGGTTACCTTCAACTGTCTGGTCAGTTACTGCATCTTCCTGCTTAGTAATAACTTGAACTGGTTCTTTAGTTTTCTTGGTTGTGTTAATTAAAGGTTCTTTATTGGTATTGGTATTTACTTCAATATTAATGGCGTCCTGAAATTCTTTTTGTACACCCGAGGTATATTTTTTGATCTCGCCCATTGTTTTCCCTATCGTTTTGGCTACTTCAGGAAGTTTTCCCGGGCCAAATACCATTAAGGCTACAAACAATATTAAAATTACTTCCCATGTGCCAAAATTACCAATCAATGCAAATAACATGGGTCTCCTCCTGCCAGCAAACCTTCAAACCGTTTCTAATATCACATTTTACTTGTATTTTCTTCTATTAGCAACCCATATTTCCGGGATAAAAAATAGGCTGGTTTAAGCAACCAGCCTATTCATAATAAAACTCACTCGGTTATCTCAATTCAGTAGGCACAAATGCATCGATCAAACCAATAATAAATGCTGCAATCAATGCTCCTATCAAGCTTACAGAAAAATAACTGGGGATAATAAACTGGGCAACATATATTACCACAGCTGCAGTGATAAAACCGACTATTCCCCTGGACCTTGGTGATATCTTATCGCCCAGTATAACTTCTACTATATATCCCAGTACAGCAATAACAACAGCTGTTATCAATGCCCCCCAAAAGCCGGATACACTGACACCGGGGATCAAATAAGCGATTACCAGCAAAACCAGCGCGGAAACTATAAATCTCACTATCATTCCAAGCATTTGCAGACCTCCCTTCGTAATAAATAAAATGGAACCTTTTTTTATTTCGTATATTTATACTGCCAACTTTGGCAACAAAATATGTAATAAAATTGTTTTTACCTCAACGTTTTTTTTATATTTATTTCTAATATTAGGCATTTTCGCTATAATTACCGCCATTTATCCCTTAGCTGATCACGCAAGCAGGAATTTCCCATTTCATAAGCGAAGAGTAAAAGGCAAACATATATTCGGAGGAATGCTATGTTATCCGTCCTGAATACGCTTTTCATTAATGGAATAGAAGCGCAAGCCGTAAAGGTAGAAGTTGATATCCAAAACGGATTACCTGATTTTCAAATTGTTGGATTAGCTTCAATGGCCATAAAAGAAGCCCGGGAAAGAGTCCGCTCCGCTATAAAAAATTGTGATTATCAATTTCCCAATCAAAAAATTATCGTTAATCTGGCCCCGGCTGATTTAAAAAAAGAAGGCACCCATTTTGATCTGGCCATCGCCCTAGGGATCCTTATCGCTTCTGAACAGGTCAAAGCCACCGGAGACCAGTTATTTTATCTGGCTGGTGAATTATCCCTCGATGGCAGTGTTCGTGGAGTTCCGGGTATCTTACCCATGGCTCTGGAACTCATTAATTTATCTTATCCTGTGCAATTTATCATTCCTGCGGTAAATGCCCCGGAAGCAGCATTGGTCAGCGAACTATCTGGCTTGCCGGTAAATCACCTGACCCAGGTCATTCACTGGGTGGAAGGGGAACTTTCTATAGAAAAGGCAGTTGCCGATGCTCCGTTAAATCGGATAAATAAGTACCCGGGAGATTTTGCCGAGGTCAAAGGGCAGGAAACAGCCAAACGGGCTATGCAAATAGCAGCAGCGGGAATGCATAATCTCCTGCTGATCGGTCCCCCGGGAGGCGGCAAGACAATGCTGGCCCGCCGGGCCGTTTCCATCTTTCCTGATATGAACCGTCAGGAGGTTTTGGAATCCACCCGTATCTATTCAGTTGCCAATTTACTTAACAGAGATCAGCCGCTCATTAATCTTAGACCTTTTCGCGCCCCGCACAAAAACGCATCCAGCGCAAGCATTGTGGGGGGCGGGCGGATCCCAAGGCCAGGAGAAATAAGCCTGGCCCAAAATGGGATATTGTTTTTAGATGAGCTTCCTGAATTTAACCGGGATGTTCTGGAGGCTTTACGGCAGCCTTTGGAAGACAAGGTCATAACCGTGGCCCGTGCACAAGGAACCTACACTTTTCCTGCCAATTTCATTTTGATTGCCAGCATGAATCCCTGCCCCTGCGGCAACTTTGGTTCCCAGTTGGAATGCCGCTGCACACCGATGCAAATACAAAAATACTTAAACCGTATCAGCGGCCCGCTTTTAGACCGCATGGACCTGCATGTGGAAGTGCCTCGGGTCAACTATGAACAGTTAAAAAACCATGACCCCGGTGAAACTTCTGCGCAGATAAAAGAAAGAGTAACGAATGCCCGCACTTTACAGGAAGCAAGATTTGCCGATCGATCTTATACGGTAAATGCTTTAATGACACCCAGCGATATTAAACGGCATTGTATGTTAAATCATGAAACCGAGCAGTTGTTAAAATCAGCTTTTCAAAAACTCAATCTCAGCGCCAGAGGATATAATCGTATCCTGAAGGTAGCCAGAACCATCGCTGATCTGGAGAATGAACCCGCGATACAGATCCAGCATATAGCTGAAGCTCTGCAATACAGGAGCCTGGACAAGAAATACTGGATGGCTTGATACCCATATCTGCAAGGAGGGATCTTTTTGACAGTCCGTTATATATTATCTATTGATCAGGGAACCACTGGTACTACGTGCTTATTGATCGATCACAGCGGTCAAATTGTTTCCCGGGCTTACCGTGAGTTCAGCCAGATCTACCCGCAACCCGGCTGGGTAGAACACGATCCCCAGGAAATATGGGCTGTTACGGTGAGCGTTGCCAAAGAGGCTATTCAGCAGGCTGATTTGCACAGCGGACAAATTGCCGCTATTGGCATTACCAATCAACGTGAAACGACGGTCGTATGGGATAAAAACACCGGAGAACCGATCAGTAATGCGATCGTGTGGCAATGCCGCCGTACAGCACCTTTATGTGAACAATTAAAAGCGGAAGGCTGGGAGCCGATCGTCAAAGCGAAAACCGGCCTGATCATTGACGCTTATTTTTCAGCTACCAAACTGGCCTGGATTCTGGAAAATGTACCTTATGCCCGACACAAAGCTGAAACGGGAGACCTGCTGTTTGGTACCATTGATTCCTGGTTGGTATGGAAGCTTACCGGCGGCCGGGTGCATGTAACCGATTATTCCAACGCTTCCCGCACTATGCTTTTTAATATCCATCAATTACATTGGGACCAGGAATTACTGGAAAAAATGCGTATTCCTCATGCTATGCTGCCCGAAGTTGTTTCCTCCAGCGAGATTTACGGTTTAACCGATGCAGCTATTTTAGGCAGTGAAGTACCTATTGCCGGCATGGCCGGTGACCAGCAGGCAGCTTTGTTCGGCCAGGCATGCTTTCAGGCCGGGATGGCCAAAAATACTTACGGCACCGGTTGTTTTTTGCTGATGAACACCGGGAATAAACCGGTTACATCCGAACATGGATTATTGACTACCATTGCCTGGGGAATAAATGGGCAAATTGATTATGCTCTGGAAGGAAGTGTCTTTGTCGCCGGTGCCGCTGTGCAATGGCTGCGGGATGAATTAAAGATCATAAGTCATGCAGCTGAATCAGAATCTATGGCCGTCTCTTTACCTGATAACGACGGCGTTTATTTGGTCCCTGCTTTTGTCGGACTCGGCGCTCCTTATTGGGATATGTATGCCCGAGGGACCATAACCGGACTCACCCGGGGCAGCAAGCGGGAGCATCTGGTGCGTGCCGCGTTGGAATCAATCGCCTATCAAACTTCTGATGTATTGAAGGCTATGATAGATGATTCAGGGATCCGTTTAAATGCTCTGAAAGTAGACGGCGGAGCAGCCGAAAATAATTTCTTGATGCAATTTCAAGCTGATATACTGAAGGTAGATGTTGAACGACCTCTGGTAACTGAGACTACCGCAATGGGCGCCGCTTATCTTGCCGGTCTGGCAATTGGTTACTGGGACAGCCAGCAGGATTTGATGAAAGCAAAAATCATTGAACGTTGTTTTCAACCTGCCATGGCTGATGAACAGCGGTCTTCATTGCTGCAAGGCTGGAAACATGCGGTTGCCAGCGTGCTATCCACAAACCGATGAGAAGGAAGTGTGAAAATGAGTGATGTGGCCTGGATCGACTTTGATCTCCTGGAAACTTTCATGGCAGATGTATTGAAAGCAGTCGGTGTACCTGCCGGGGATGCCGCTATATGCAGCGAGGTACTTATTACTGCTGACAAGCGCGGAATAGACTCTCATGGTATCGGCCGCTTAAAAACCATTTATTATGACCGTATCAAAGCGGGGATCTTAAACCCGGTGACCGATTTTAAGATCCTGCGTGAATCTCCTGCCACAGCTGTGATAGATGGGCATCACGGCATGGGGCATGTAATCGCTAAAAAAGCCATGCAGCTTGCGATCGATAAAGCTGGAAAATGTGGTATGGGTATGACCGCAGTACGAAATTCCTCCCACTATGGTATCGCCGGATATTATGCATTAATGGCGGTAGAGCAAGGTATGATCGGTATAACCGGCACCAATGCCCGTCCTTCTATCGCTCCTACTTTTGGCGTGGAGAATATGCTGGGAACCAATCCATTGACTTTCGGTATGCCAACTGATGAGCCATTCCCTTTTGTGCTCGACTGTGCCACTTCCATTTCCCAGCGCGGTAAAATTGAAGTATATTCCCGGGCTGATAAGGAGATCCCTGCCGGTTGGGTCATCGACCAAGCAGGAAATGCCCGCACTGACACGCACCAGATCTTGAATGATTTAGTAACTGGTTATGCCGCCTTGGCCCCATTGGGAGGGATTGGCGAAGAGCTGGCAGGATATAAAGGCTATGGTTATGCAACCGTAGTGGAGATACTTTCTGCTGCACTACAGGGCGGAGCATTTTTGAAAGCGCTGACCGGCCGAGACGAAAACGGTACTTTGCGTCCATACGGATTGGGGCATTTTTTCATAGCGGTCAATATTGAGTGTTTTACTGAACCAGATCAATTTGCCAAAACCACCGGTGATATATTACGTGCTTTAAGAGCATCGAAAAAAGCTCCTGGTCAGAACTGCATCTATACTGCCGGAGAAAAGGAGTATCTGGCCTGGTTGGAGCGTCAGGGCAAAGGGGTGCCTGTTAATCAAGCTTTACAGGCAGAAATGCTGGCCATGCGTGATGAATTGGGATTGAGCCAGTATAAGTTTGGTTTCGAATAGTTAGCCCAAGGGCTCCAAAATATGTTGTAGCAGCCAGGCTCTGATCACACCCAGGACTTGTTCTTTTTCTGCAGGGGTTTCGTTCATGGTTTCATGATAAAGGTTATCGAAAATATATATTTTCTTATCACGGGAGGCAGCTTTTTGCATAACTTCCTCACTGCCCCGGTAATCAACGATGCCGTCTGCTTTACCATGAATGATCAAAAGGGGCAGCACAATTTCTCCTGACCTTTCCAGACATTCCTGCCCGGCGGCGATAAACTCTGTATACCATCTGGCTGATACCAGATCATGTACCAGTGGGTCATCAATATATGCCTTTACTACCTTTTGATCGTGGGATAAAAGTCTGCTGTCCAATCCGGTAGACATGGACAAAGAAGGCAGCACCCGGGATAGGATCAATGCCACTTTAGCTTTCAGGGGCGGAACTTCCACTTTATTTTTTAATCCAGCCGATGACAAGATCAAACCCGCAAAATCCTGTCCATATTTAAGCACATACTTGAAGGCGATTACGCCCCCCAGGCTATGCCCCATTATGATCATGGGTATACCCGGATGATCCTTTTTGGCTGATTGGACCAGGAGATCAAAATCATCGATATATTCATCAAAAGACATAACATGCCCTTTTTTCCCCGCTGACCTTCCATGGCCGCGATGGTCAAGGGCATATACCGAGAGATCGGTATCATGAATGGTTTGGAGTAAATTCCCATATCGGCTGCTGTGTTCTCCAACCCCGTGGCAAAGAACGATCACACCTCTGGGTTGTGGCTTTTGCCATGTCTGAAAAAATAATTTCACTCCGTCGGTGCTTGTCATTTCTCCCGTGTGATGAATGTAATCTGTCATACTTTTGCCTTCCTCCTTTACTGCCTTTCTTCTGCGCTATCTGGTTGATTCGTTATAAGCCCCTGAATAAAGGAATTGATCAGATTAATTTTGCCAAAATCGCCTTCGGTTGGTTCATATAAAACGGTTTCTTTCCCCAATAACCTCTCCCGGATCTCTTCCGGTTCAATACCCTCTTCATATAATTTTATTACTTTCTCCCCCAACTCTTCCCAGTAAGCAATTTTTCGTTCAAGAGCCGCTTTGGCATTTGAAACCACTGTTCCAGAACTGCAGTACAGGGTGGAAAATTCGTACTGTAATAGCTTATGCAAGGAGGCTAACATGTCTGTTACATTCTCATCACTTCTTAATGTCGGCACTTTTTCACGCACAAAAACATCTCCGGCAAAAAGCCATCCCTGCTGTGGTTCAAGTAAGCAAATATGATCAGGGCTATGTCCGGGTGTATGGATGATCTGAAAGGCATATCGCTTGGTTTTAATTACTGCTTCCAGTGGAAGGACTATAGATGGAGGCGGGTCTCCCCAGGCAAAATGTTGGTACGACCTCAGTCGTCCGGTCCAGAGACCCGGGGTTTCGATCAGCGGTACAGCCAGAGGGTGAGCAAAAATGTTTTGGACCCCTCGTTTTTGCTGGAAAACCATATTGTTGCCAATATGATCTTCATGGTGATGGGTGTTAACGATCAGCTCAACCGGGAAATCTGCAAAAGCAGCTTCGATCTCATCGGCAACATGGACCGGCCCGGTATCGATCAGCAGTCCGTCAATATAATAACTGGCCATGGTATAAACCGGCCGTCCATCAATCAGCCTGCCCATAATGAACTGGGTTACGTCTCCGTATCGCTGGGCATTAATCATGGCTGACACCCTCCCTTTTATAATCATCATATTACAATTCATTATTATTATCTACTTGTCAGCATTTATTGTTATGATTGGTAAATAACCTATTTCATTTTAAGGAGAGTGTTTTTATGGAAGCGCGTACAATAAGCGAGACAGCAACATCCTTAAGTCAAATTATTCTGCCTTCACAGACAAATCCGGCCGGGACCGCCCATGGCGGGGAATTGTTAAAAATGATGGATAATTGTGCCGGGGCTTGTGCCACCAAACATTCACGGGCTATCGTAGTGACAGCAGCAATCGATGGTATAAATTTTCATGCCCCGGTTTTTATGGGTAATTTGGCTACCTGTAATGCGCACCTGACCTATGTATCCAATTCATCGATGGAAATCGCCGTAAATATAGATGCCGAAGACTTACTCCAGGGAACGCGTCAATGCTGTATCACTGCATATTTCACTTTCGTGGCTCTGGGAGAAAACATGACGCCGGTCAAAGTACCGCGCCTTATACTGGAAAACACTATGGAAGAAGAAGAGTTTGAGGCTGGCCGGCTCAGAAGCAAAGCCAGAAGAGAGAATCCCAAGGTATGCTGGCTGTCGCTTTATTAGTAAATTTTCTGGAAACATCAAAAGGTGAATCTGGATGACCAGAGATATCCGTACAGCAACAGACAAACCGTCATAAATCAATATGACGGTTTGATTAAGCTTTGTATTGCGTTCTATAAATGAGCTTTATTTTTGCTTTAACATACAGATCTGTCTTAAGTTATCAAAAAGTTCCGCTACTGTAATGACCCCTACCCCTCCGGGAACCGCACTGGCAATGGCAGCTTTTTCCTTGGCCGCTTCGTCAACGTCTCCAAACATTTTACCGTTTTCATCAAAATTGATGCCAGCGTCGATGATAATTGCATCTTCTCTCACCATATCCGCTGTGATATAATTTCGTCTGCCCAGGGCGGCCACTAAAATATCCGCATTTAAAGTTTCCTTTTTAAGGTCTTTAGTACGGGTATGG
This sequence comes from uncultured Syntrophomonas sp., assembly GCA_964574965.1. Classification (GTDB taxonomy): domain Bacteria; phylum Bacillota; class Syntrophomonadia; order Syntrophomonadales; family Syntrophomonadaceae; genus UBA1368. Next base: position 68,166 of record CAZNPR010000001.1, read on the forward strand.
CACAATGTTACCGTAGCGTTCTCCGTGGTCATCATTACAGATAGCGGATTCCCCACGATCGTGCTGCGTCCTACGATCGTTACATTTTTCCCTTCGATTGCAATGTCATGCTCCTTTAGGATCCTGACGATGGCTTTGGGCGTGGAAGGTTGTATCCCCTGCTGACGGCTGATCAATTTTCCCAAATTATAATTATGGACTCCTTCTACGTCCTTCTGGTGGGTGATTTCATTTATCAGGCGGTTATAATCAAGGTGTTCCGGTAAAGGCTTTTGTAGCATGATCCCATCGATGGCAGGATCTTCATTCAAGTTCCGGATAAATCTTAAAACCTGGCTTTCTTCAGTATCAGCCCCCAAATGCAGTACATCAATTTTGATTCCGGTCTCCCGGCCAAATTTTACAATCCCGTTCACATAAACCTGTGAAGGCGGATCGTCTCCCACCAGTATGATGGACATACTCATTCTGTTCTCTGCAGCAAACTGCTGGATTTCCATTTTTAATTTGTCCCTGATCTCACGTCCATAAATTATCAATGTTTTCCCTCCCAGTTAAGTTGTTTTGCTCTTATTTGCTTTAAAATCTTTATATCCTCATCAACGCCTTCCGGCGGTGTTTCCAGGATAAAAGGAAACTGCGCAAAGAACGGGTGGCTGAGTAAAGCTTTAAATCCCTCTTTGCCAATAAAACCCTGTCCGATATGACTATGCCGGTCTTTTTTTCCGCCAAATTCTTTCATACTGTCATTGGCATGTATGAGATATATTTTATCTTTTCCGAAAGAATCCTGCATTTGCTTTATTATGTCTTCGATCCCTTCAGCGGTAGTACAATCATACCCGGCAGCATAAGTATGGCAGGTATCATAGCAAATGCCTATCTTATCACTGTGATCTACCTTGTCCAGTATTTGCTTTAGTTCTTCAAAACTGCGGCCAATTTCTGTTCCCTGCCCGGCCATGGTCTCCAATAATATGCGGGTCTGGCCTTGATACTTTTTTAGTACCAGATTCAATAGGCGGCTGACATTTTCAATCCCTGCCGCCGGATCAGCCGTGGTATAAGAACCGGGATGCAAAACCAGAAAGTCAGCCTCGATCATCGTGCATCTTGCCAGGTCTTCAGTCACCACCTGCAGGGCATATTCATATACTTCGGATTTGATTGCGGCCGGATTACAAACATAAGGGATATGCACTACGACAGGGCCAATGCGGTTTTCCTTAAGCGTCTTGATGAAATAAGCCGTTTCTTCTGCCGTCAAATTTCTGGCTCCGCTGCCCCGCGGGTTTCTCAGAAATATCTGTAAGGTCTCTAAACCTCTGGCTACTGCTTCATCCGCGGTAGCCTTTAATCCTTTGCCAATGGACAAGTGCGCTCCTATCGGTGTTTTCCTATAGATACTATCCCCTCGTTTCCTTCTAAAAGGCATCTTTTATATGATTGATTTTTTCCTGACCATCCATCATCAATATTGTAATTACATCAAAATGTATCTGTGCAAATGGACGTTCCAAGTTGTTCAAATAGATAAAGGCAGCTTTTTTCAAATGCTCGATTTTTTTATAGGTGATCGCCTCTTCCGGGTAGCCGAATTTTAAGTTGGTGCGGGTTTTGACTTCCACAAAAAAGATATCCTTTCCCTTGCTGCAGATCAAATCCAACTCCCCAAAGCGGGTATGATAATTTCGGGCAATCACTTTATAACCTTGTGCAGTCAGATGTTGTGCTGCGATATCTTCTCCCCGCCGCCCCAACTCTTTTTTCATATACCCTCTCCTGTTCCATGCCAGTAAATTTAGATGCGCAGCTTAATCATAATTTAATAACAGGAACGATCCCGGTTTAATCTAAATTTCAAACAACGCCTGCTGACTTATTGAATCTCCGCCCACCAAAGTCT
>CAZNPR010000001.1:70171-81180 GCA_964574965.1 uncultured Syntrophomonas sp.
CGGTGAATCGGACAGGCTCCAAAGCGGCTGAGCATTTCCAGGTGTTCGCGGGTCCCGTAACCTTTGTGTCTGGCAAATCCGTACTGCGGGTAGATGGAATCAAAGTATTCCATGCACTGATCTCTTTCAACTTTAGCCAGAATGGAAGCACAAGCAATGGATATACTCAGGCTGTCTCCCTTAATGATCGATTGACAATCGATTGACAGACCCGGCAGTTTCATGGCATCCACCAGCAGGAAATCCGGTCTGATCTCCAGATTCATCACTGCGGTTTGCATCGCTTCGCGGGTGGCATTATAAATATTTACACTATCCAGATAAGCCGGTGATATGGAACATATTGCCCAGGCCAAAGCTTTTTCCTTTATCAAAGCGGATAATGCAAGTCTCATCCTGGCTGTCAATTTCTTGGAGTCGTTGACGCCGGCAGCATAAAAGTTAGGCGGCAGTATCACTGCTGCTGCCACAACCGGGCCAGCCAGGGGCCCGCGCCCTGCTTCATCGATCCCGGCCAAAAATTTATATCCGTTGTGATAAGCTGCCTTTTCGAATTCTTTCAATTTCTCTATTCTTTCTCTCTCCGCATCTGCGTTTAAATCCTTTTTACCCACAGATTTATTACCTTCTCCCATAAGATTCCCGCGCTTGTCCAATGATCGTATCAGCAATCATTTCTCCTTGTAAGAGCGCATCCCTGATCCCCGCCGGCTGGGCAGCATCTCCGATCACATAAACATAAGGCTTAAGTTGTGACGGGATTTGTTTAAGGAGAATGTCTTCTGCTTCGAAGCCAACCGCTGCAATAACATGATCGGCGGAAACAAGAGTTGCTTCCCCACGTGAATTGGTCACTAAAACTTGTTCCGGCTCAATTTTTACCACCCGGCTTTTTTTCATTATAATAACTTGCCCATTATGCAGTCGTTCCAACAATACCCGCCGATTTTTTCTCTCCAGATTTTGCGCCAGCGTTTCATTTTCTTCTACAATGATCACCTGGTTATCAAATTGGAGGAGATGATCTGCCAGTTCGCATCCATTGCTGCCGCCGCCGATGATAAGGATGCGGCTATTCCGGATCGGCTTTGGCTTCTGATATACTTCTCCGGGGAGCCAGCAAAACTGATCATTCCATCCCTCAATGGCTGGCTTGATCGCCTTTGAACCAGTTGCCATAACAATATAGCCGGGTATCGTCGACGGGAAATGTTCCTGGCTAAACCTATGGTTCAGGATCACATCTGCTCCGCCTAAATAAAGTTCTCTGATGAGATATTCTTTCAATTCATTGATCCTGGCCTTATGGGGCGGCTGCATGGCCCAATCCAGCATCCCCCCTAATACGGCTGATTTTTCGTATAAGGTCACCGTGGCTCCATATCGTCTTAAAGCAATGGCTGCCTGCATCCCGGCCGGCCCTCCGCCTATTACCACTGTATGGACCGGACTAACGTTTCCAGGATATTTTGCAGCAAAGTCTGCTTCCTGCCCTGCAGCCGGATTGACCGTACAACTTATGCTATACCCCTTATAATGACTGCCAATACAGTTATTGCATAAAATACAAGGCCTGATCGCCTGACTATTCCCAGTCCGGGCTTTGTTCACCCATTGACTGTCGGCCAGCAGACTTCTGCCAATAAAAACAAAATCCGCTTTATTCTCCGCAATAATTTTTTCCGCCATAGCCGGTTTCCTGATTATCCCGCCAGCCATAACCGGAATCGATACTTTTTTCTTTATGGCTTCAGCCAGATAGACCCGCCAACCGTCATTATAGTAAGCAGGTTCTATACAATTAAGGCCTGATTCGTAAATCCCTGCCGAACAATTGATAATATCAACGCCGCTTTCTTCAAGCATAGCCGCAATTTGCTGTGCTTCCGGTATTTTCAGGCCTTCCGGGGTAAAATCATCAATATTTAACCGCACAGATAAAGCCAGCTCGGGCATGCGTTTTTTAATCTCATTACATATTTCAAGCAGCATTCGCGCACGATTTTCCAGCGATCCCCCGAATTCATCCTTGCGCAGATTGCTTTCCGCTGACAGGAATTGATTCAGCAAATAACCATGGGCAGCGTGGAGCTCTACACCGTCAAAACCGGCTTGATGTGCATATTCTGCCGCTGTGACGAATTTTTCGATGACATATTTTATTTCTGTCAATGATAATTCCCTGGGTATCTCTTTGATCATTTTGCAGGGTATAGCGGAAGGCGCCACCGGGGTTTTTCCTCCAGTCACCAATGAGGTCGTCTGACGGCCGGCATGAAGCAGCTGGATAAAGGCTCTGCATTGATAAGCTTTTATGATATTTGTCAGCCTTTGCAGGCCTGATATGTATTTTGGATGGTCAATACAAATCTGCCCAAAACTTTCTTTGCCAATCGGATCATCAACGGCCGCTGCCTCCACAATAATGACGCCTGCTCCTCCTACCGCTCGCTCGCGGTAATACTGAATGAGCCTGTCTGTAACTTCCCCTTCTGCTGAAGCATATCCTGTGGATAGTGCCGCCATTACTACCCGGTTTTTGATTTTTAGTCCACCGATCATACCCGGTGAAAATAATTGTTCGTAGTTTTCCATTTTTTTAAACCTATCTCACTTATCCCTATTGATTTAAAAACTGCTGTCTGGGGCCAAGCTTTCTTTGGGTTGCCTCCAGGACAGCTTCTAAATCATGGAGGTCTTTTGCTGTCAGAATCGGCTCCTTTCCCTCCTCGATCTTTTTTATTGTCTTTTCTACCGGTACTACCCGGAAATACAACTTACCGTTATCATCTTCATAGTAATGCGAATAAGTGGGAGTGTATGCAACTTCTGATAAAACCGTTTTGCCGCTGGCAATATCCTTGCTGAATTTTACTTTTAAAACAACACCGCTGTTGCGTTCCAACCCATTTTGGTGACTGATAAAGTTACCCATGGAATAGATAACGAATTTATCCTGCCCGTTGATTTTAATCACTTCCATAGGCTGAATAACATGGGGATGACTGCCCAGAATCATATCAATCCCGGCAGCAAGAAACTGCCTGGCCAGGTCCTTCTGTTCTTCGGTGGGTTCCGGGCTGTACTCGACGCCCCAGTGCAAAACCAGAACCATAACATCCACCTGGGGTCTTAAGGCTTTGATATCAGCTAAGATTTGTTCCTGGTCAAGAAAATTAAAAAAATATGGATGCTCTGCCGGAACCGGCATTCCATTGGTACTGTAGCTATAAGCAAGGTATCCGACCTTAACGCCCCGGATCTCTTTTATCAGGAATTTATCCCGATCTTCTTTCGATAAATAGGTCCCGGCTGTATCAAGCCCCTGCTCATGCAAGACCTGCATGGTTCTGACTGCACCATTAAAACCCTTGTCCAAAATATGATTATTGGCAGTAATGATCAGGTCAAAACCCGCATCTTTGAAAGCCTCCGCTGCAGCATCGGGACTGTTGAAAAGCGGATACCCGCTGTATCCTAATGCTGCACCGGCCATGGGTGCTTCGAAATTGGCGGAACTATAATCACCTTGTTTGATCAGATCTTCCACATCCGCAAAAAAGGTGGGAAAACGATAGGATCCGTTTTCCTGTAACCCTGACCATATCTGGGTATTATGCATCAGGCAGTCCCCTGCCGCAGTTAATGTAATAGTCACTTTTTGCTCAGGAGTATCAACAGTTTCGCCTGCGTTTACTGCCAAAGGAATTTGTTTTTCCTGCTGCTGTTCATAAGCAGCGGCAGCTATGATCAATACGATCGTAAGTACGATCGATCCCCAGGTAAGAGTGGTTTTCAACTTGTGAAATCTCCTCAAAAAAATATAGGAAAACGATAATCGCTTTCCTATATTCTAACCTTATTCATATGATTAGTCTAAACCGAATTTATTGCCGTCTGGTTTATTTTGTCAGTTCCATTTCCCATTCATCTTTCCCATCACGGATGATATTTAACTTAAAACCATTTGACGCCGCCAGTTTAGTTACGTTTTCTTTCGATACCTGGCTGGTACCTACCACATTTATTGCCTGGCTGCCCTGATCGATCCGTTGCTTAACTTTAATGACCGGCATAGGGCAACTCAGTCCCCTGACATCAATTTTTTCCATTTTCAAACCTCCTATGCCTCTCTGTAACTCCAGCCGATCCAAACCATAAATACAATACCCACGATACAAGCCATCTGACCATATATTCCTACTCCGGCAGCCGAGGCAGCAAACATAAAGTTATGCGCCACAGCAGCGCCTGTGATCATCCCTAATACAACAGCACCAGCATCCAGATCGCCTTCGCTGGATAGTACAAGTTGTCTTAAGGGACACCCGCCCAGCAAGGTCGCAGTCAGTCCCACCAAAAACAGGCCGAGGAAATTCCAGATATGCATAGTATGTGCGATAGGCTGCTCAGCAAATCCAGGTTTGAAGAATCCAAAAGCAATATTTAAAACTAATGCTCCGGCAAAAATGCCCAGGAAACCTAATAATAAATAATTCTCTTTTATTAAGATAAAATCTCTTATACCTCCGCTAAGGCACAGTCTGGTCCGCTGTGCAAGAAATCCCACTGCCAGACCGGCGATCAATGAAATAGCTATTGGTGCTGCCATCGAACCAGGACCTTCCTTACTAAAGAAGATCGGTCCTCCGACTTCCGGATTAAATATTGTGGCTTTCAAAAGCAAAAACAGCAACAGCGCAGCGATCAGCGGTATGATATAACCACCGGCATTGGAATGACTGTATTCCGCTTTACCAAGATTAAAACCTTTGCGCAGGAAAAATACGCCAGAGGCCACTCCGGCAATGAATCCCAAAAATCCTACTACTGCATTGTAATCTCCGCCAGCCATTCTTAGGATATCCCGCAAAGGACAACCTAAAAAGACTAAGGCTCCAATCATCATAAACATACCCATGGCGAAACGAACCAGAGTCGATGATCCGCCCCGGGCTTTAAATTCACCTGCAAACATGGATGTGAAAACAGCCCCTAATATAATACCGATGATTTCCGGTCGAATATACTGCACGACGCCCGCCCGATGTAATCCCAAAGCGCCAGCAATATCCCGTTCAAAGCAGGCAATACAGAAACCCATGTTTGGCGGATTTCCTAATTTGACCAGTGTTGCTGCGATCCCTCCGATGATTAAGCCCGCACATAAAATAAACCACTTTCTGTTCTCCATTACTTAAACATAACCTCCTTTAATTTTAATAACTATTCGTTATATTTCCAATTAGTTATTGTTATTAATTGATATACGACTTTCCCCATTAAATTCCTTCTTTTAAAAAATATTTTTCGACAATAAAAAAACTGTTTTCAAATAATTGAAAACAGTTTTCTATTCCAGGTATTTAATGTCGATCAATCCAAACTGAATTTGCCTAATTTCCCTTTGCGAAAATCATGCAGCAGTGTGGTACAGGTCTTCTCCAGATCAAGTTGTCCGCCTTTTAATAAGTGGCCTCTTTTTTTAGCGATATCCTCCAATAAGGCTGTTTCCTCTTTATCTACACTTTCCAATTTGAACTGCTCCATTAATACCTGCGGCCATTTTCGCACTAATAAACGAAGCAGGTATAATGCAACCTCATCTTCCCGATAAGCATTTTCCCCGACGATATTTAACAAAGCCAGTTTCAGCCCTTGTTCTTCGCTTTCAACCTTTGGCCACATCAAACCAGGCGTGTCCAGCAATTCCATATCCTCTCTTAATCTGATCCATTGCTTTCCCCTGGTTACACCTGGTTTATTGCCGGTTTTGGCTGCCTTTTGTCCCACCAGGCAATTTAAGAATGTAGATTTTCCTACATTGGGGACTCCGGCAACCATTATCCTGGCCGGTCTGATCCTGCGTCCTTTATCCAGCATTTTTTGTGCCTGTTCCTGGTAACTTTTCATAATGGCTTGCAGCACTTCTTTGGATCCTTTTCCGCTGATGGAGTCGATCCCTACAGCCGATCCGTGTTCATGCCTAAGAATATTCAGGTATGCGGCCGTCACTTCAGGTAAAGCCAGATCGATTTTATTTAAAACATAAATGATCTTCTTTTTGGCCGAAATGATTTCCAGATCCTTATTGCGGCAGGAAAAGGGCGCTCTGGCATCAAGCAGAATCAAAACGATATCCACCAGCTTAATATTGGCCTCAATTTCACGCCGGGCTTTGACCATATGGCCCGGGAACCAGTTTATGCTCATAATGCTCCCTCTGTTTATAATGATGAAAAAAAAGAATACCCGCAGGTATTCTTCCTTTTGTTATTTTTTAAATCTGCCTTTTTCCTTAACTCTTGCTTTTTTGCCAGTCAGCTCACGCAGGTAAAATAACCTGGCCCGCCGGACTTTCCCTTTGCGGGTCACTTCTATTTTGGCTATTTTCGGGGAATGCATCAGGAACGTTCTTTCAACTGCTACCCCGTAAGTAATTCTTCTGACGGTAAAAGTTTGGGAAAGTCCACCGCCTCTTATTTTCAAAACGGTTCCTTCATAAATCTGGATCCTTTCCCGGGTACCTTCTACGACTTTTACATGGACTTTAACTGTATCGCCAGGTCCAAATAGAGGTAAATCCTTCTTATAATACTCTTCTTCAATTGACTTAATAATATCTTGCACCTTCTGCTGCCTCCTTATTATCAGGTGTTCGTACATGTAACTCAATGCAGCGGACCACCCCTATTTAAACAGAACAAAAGTAGTATATCACAAGTAATAACCTGCCTACAAGTTTAAAATCTATTTAAAACCAGTAAGCCCCCAGCAGCCTGTCCAAAATTATGGACACAGCGCTTCTGACGGATAAATGATTGTAAGTTCGCTCCGGCTCAATCGGTTCTAATATATGATCACAATTTTTGATCAAATCCCTGTCTATTCCCCACCCTGTACCGAACAGGATCAAGAAAGATTTTTCTTCGCCATAGATCCTGCTTTTCATGGACAGGTAATCAGTAGTCTTTCCATAATCACGGGCATCTGTAGCAATGATTACAGGCTTTTGACCGTCCCTGGCACTGATTCTCTCTATAACCTCTTCCAGGTTTGAGCAAATATCCAATATAGTAAAGGCTTCTTTGCGGTCAGCATTATATTGGCCGCCATATCCTTCCTGCCAATAAGATACGATATCCTGGATCAGTTTCTTTTGATTTGGCGACGGGTGGACAACAAAAAATTTCTCCACATCATAGGTTCGGGCTGCACGAGCTATGTCATGTAAATCAAGATTGGTGACTGATGTGGTCACGATATCCAGACGCTTATTATACATGGGATAATGGAGTAATGCGATATATACTTTAGCTTTTCTCATTTTCTGACTCCCTGTCAAATAGAATCTCAAGCAACATCTCTTTTTCTTCTGCTGAAAATTGCCGGTCCAGTAATAGCTGCGGATGTTTGAGCAAAGTCCTAAACAATCGCTGCTTCAGCCGCCATCTTCTTATTTTCTCGTGATGACCGGAGAGCAATATTTCGGGCACTTCCATTTTTCGATAAACAGCCGGCCTTGTATACTGAGGGTATTCCAGCAGCTGATCGGCAAATGATTCATCCTGAGCTGAATCCTCGTCCCCCAGTACTCCGGGAAGTAATCTTACCACCGTATCAGTAAGGACCATAGCCGGCAATTCACCGCCGGTCATAATATAGTCGCCGATAGAGATCTCTTCGTCTATAAAAGACATGATCCTTTCATCTATGCCTTCATAATGACCGCACAGTAAAATCAAATGCTGATAGCGGGAGAGTTCACGGGCCATGCTTTGATTGAGCCTTCGGCCCTGCGGCGAAAGGTAAATAACCCTGGCTTCAGGGTTTTTTATATTTTCAATCGCCTTGCTGACCACATCAGGTTTTAAAACCATCCCTGCCCCTCCCCCATAAGGGTAATCGTCAACCTGACGATGTTTGCCTTCTGCATAGTCCCTGATATCAAAGATATTGATTTTTACCAGCGTTTTTTCCACAGCCCGCTTAATGATGCTTTCAGAAAAAGGAGAGGAGAACATGGCGGGAAAAAGCGTCAAAATATCTATTTTCATGTAACTAACCTTCATCATCTATAATGCCCGGCAGCAAGTCTACCAGCATGGTTTTGGCCAGCAGATCTATGGATGCGATGACCTGTTTGATGGCAGGAATAAGGATCTCCTTGTAGGATTCGGACTTCACCACATAAACATCATTGGCTCCTGTTTCAATAATATCCGTTAATTCCCCCAGAAAACCTCTCCGCTTATCATATACCTTCAAACCCTGGAGTTGAAAATAATAATAGCAGCCTTCCGGCAGAGGATAGACTTCGGTTTCGTCGATCTGCAGCAAACTGCCTCGATACTGCTCTGCTGTTTCCTTGTCGTCGATTCCACTCAATTTTAGCAGCCAGCCTTGACCATGGTTTTTTACTGCTTCTACTGCTTTGGTGGAAATTTGCCCCTTACAATTGATGTGAACTTGTTTCAAGCTTTTAAAACGTTCGGGAAAATCGGTCAGAGGTATTATTTTGACTTCACCCTTGTAACCAAAATGTCCGACTATTTTCCCGATGGCAATCAATTCTGCCGCCAAAATTACACCTCCTGCTGTTTGAGATGGTCGATAATTAAAATAGGGCTATAAGCCCTATTTCATAATTTCTATAGAGACTCGCTTTCCTTCCTTGGCAGCTGCAGCCTTGCTTAAAATACGTATTGATTTGGCAATTTTGCCCTGTTTGCCAATTACCTTCCCCATATCTTCAGGTGCAACTCTTAACTCAATAATCACTGAATTGTCTTCTTTAATTTCTGTTACATCCACTGCCTGAGGGTTGTCTACCAGAGATTTGGCGATATACTCAACTAAATCTTTCATATTCTGATCACTCCCTGCCCACACTTATTTACGGCTGGCTGCAAACTTTTCCATAATACCTTGCTTCTGCAACAGAGATTTTACTGTATCAGAAGGCTTAGCTCCATCTCCCAGCCATTTCAGTGCTAACTCCTCGTCAATCTTTATAGTTGCGGGGTTGGTTGCAGGGTCATAGTAGCCAATTTCTTCAATAAATCTGCCATCTCTTGGAGATCTGGCATCAGCTACTACTACACGATAAAACGGTTTTTTCTTGGCTCCCATTCTCTTCAGTCTGATTTTCGTTGCCATACTGGTCACCTCCTTAATCAAATATATTTTATTTCATTCCATAAGCCCCTCATATAATTAAAACGGGAACTTCATGGAGGGCATGCCCTTTTTCCCCTTTTTGCCTGTCATATCAGCCAGCTGCTTCATCATTTTTTTGGTTTCCTCGAATTGTTTTAGCAGGCGATTTACTTCCTGTACTCTGCTACCGCTGCCCCTGGCAATTCTCTTTTTCCGGCTGCCGTTTAAGATAGCCGGGTCTCTTCTCTCAGCTATAGTCATAGATTTGATTATGGCTTCCACATGCAGCACTTCTTTTTCATCGATTTCACCCTTCATTCCTTTGAGCTGCTTACCCATACCGGGAATCATACCTAGTAGATCCTCCAGCGGGCCCATCGACTTAACCTGCTGCATCTGCTCCAAAAAATCCTCCAGAGTAAATTCCTGACTGCGGATCTTTTGCTGCATCTCTTTGGCTTTTTTTTCATCAAAATTGGCCTGCGCTTTTTCAACCAGGCTCAAAATGTCTCCCATCCCCAGTATTCTAGAAGCCATGCGATCCGGGAAAAACGTTTCCAGGGCATCGATTTTTTCACCGACCCCCACGAATTTTATCGGACATCCTGTAACAGCTTTGACTGATAGTGCTGCACCGCCGCGGGTATCTCCATCCAACTTTGTAAGAATGATACCGGTCAAGCCTAACTTTTCATTAAAACTTTCGGCAATATTGACCGCATCCTGTCCGGTCATCGCATCTACCACCAGCAAAATTTCTTCCGGGTTGACTGCCGTCTTGAGCTGGATCAATTCATCCATCAGTTCTTCGTTGATATGGAGTCTGCCGGCGGTATCAAGTATGATCACATCGCGGTTATTGGTTTTGCTGTACTCCACAGCCCCTTTGGCAATGTTGACCGGATCTCCCTGACCCATGGAGAAAACCGGAACGCCTACTTGCTCTCCCAGCACCTGCAACTGTTTAATCGCTGCCGGGCGATAAATGTCACAGGCAGCCAAGAGCGGTCGGCGGCCGGATTTAATCAGATTTTTTGCCAGCTTGGCTACAGTCGTAGTCTTACCGGCCCCCTGTAACCCGACTGCCATGATCACAGTTGGCGGTCGGGAAGAAATCTGCAGTTTGCTTTCTGAGCCACCCATTAATTGGGTCATCTCATCATGGACTATTTTTACGATCTGCTGGCCGGGAGTAAGGCTCTGCAGAACTTCTTTGCCGACAGCTCTTTCCCGGACTTTGTTGGTAAAATCTTTTACCACCTTGAAGTTGACATCGGCTTCGAGCAGTGCCATTCGCACTTCCCGCATGGCAACTTTCACATCTTCTTCGCTGATCTTCCCTTTACCGCGCAATTTTTTCAAAATATCCTGTAACCGATCAGATAAACCTTCAAATGCCATTCGAATGCTCTCCTTTAATCTGACTCCAATGTTGTTCTGATTAAATTGACCGCTTGCACAATGTCTCTACGGTCCAGTTCCTCTCCTTTGTTCAGCAGTATATATACTGACTGCAGTTCTTGCTGCGTACGAGAGAATTTCTCAACCAGATGCAGACGTGCTTCATATTCTTCCAGTAACGTTACAGCTCGTTTTAATAAATCATATACTGCCTGGCGGGAGATATTTAAATGTTGAGCAATTTCAGAAAATGAAAAATCGTTTTCATAATGCAGGCTCATTGCTCTTTGCTGCTTTTCCGTCAGTAAGGGCCCGTAAAAATCAAATAGTAATATGATATGCTCTATTTTTTCCAACATAGCATTATGCTCTCCGTCAAGGAAATTTACTTTACATTAAAGCATCTTACTATTCTGTCTAAAGAATGTCAAATTCTATTTGTATTTTTG
>CAZNPR010000002.1:0-10978 GCA_964574965.1 uncultured Syntrophomonas sp.
ACTGATCAATATTACTGCTGGAACTGTTTTTTAGAGTTTAATTTTAATCAGGGCCATACGAATATTTTTTCCGTTGCTGAAGACGGGAGTTTGATTGCCATGGAAGACGCTGCTGCCGGGCAAATTCTATAAAGACAGGAGGTGAACAAAGGTGAACAATTACTGGGGTGCCATGATTACCGGGGCATTGATCGGCGCGGGACTAACATATTATTACTTGAATAATGAAGAAAAGCTGTGCGGTACTGTGAGCAGGATAAAATCGCAATCCCGGGAGGCAATGAACTGCTTTAGAGATATGGAAGAAGAAATGGAAGAAGAATTGGAAGATCTGGTTTAAGGCAGGGGATCAGATGAAAACGACGGTTCATAAAATAGCCCGTTATATTCTGTTTTTGGTGGTCTTGGCAACCACCATTTATTTTTTATACCTGGTCAGGGAGGTGCTGTTCAGTTTTGCCGCCGCTGCCGTTTTGGCATATTTGTTATTCCGTCCGGTTTTATTTATTGAATCGAAAGGCGTAAAAAGAGCCATCGCCATAATTATTTTATATTTATTACTGTTTGGGACCGCAGCGACACTTTTAGCTTTCGCAATTCCGGGGGTTGTTACTGAATTAAGCCAGTTGACAGAGATGATCCCTCAATATGCTGAGGACGCCAAAGAAATGACCACCAGAGTTGACGATTTGAATGTACCCGGAGAAGTAAAAAAAATATTTGATGAAAATATGAAAAAAGTCAATAGCTATGTCTATGAAGGCTTGAGAGGTTTTGTGGCTAGTCTGTATTCTTTGCTGGGCAAAGTACTGGCGATTATTTTTTCGCCCATACTGGCTTTTTATATACTAAATGACTGGGAAAAAATCCGGAATGGTACGTTGCAGCTTTTATCGCCGAAAGCCCGCCGGGAGATCACCGGCGTATTTAATCAGATTGATAATGTTTTATTGGAGTTTTTAAAAGGGCATCTTCTGGTGGCCATTTTGGTAGGTTTAGCTGTGGGCGTTGCAGCCTGGATCATAGGTGTGAAATTGCCACTGTTGCTGGGGATCATTGCTGCTGTTACTAATCTCATTCCTTATTTCGGCGCTTTCATGGGCGGTATACCGGCAGTGGCGCTGGCACTGTCGAAGTCTATGACGGCAGCTGTCTATATGCTGATTGCTGTTGTCGCGATCCAACAAATCGAAGGAAATATTATTACGCCTAAAATAATCGGGGATAAATTAGGGATGCATCCTTTACTGATCGTTTTCAGCATCTTAGCTGGCGGCAAGCTCCTGGGCTTCTGGGGATTATTGCTGGCGGTACCGGTAACCGCTGTTTTAAAGGTGATCGTAAGTTGGTGTTATCTTAAAATCGTTGAATAAAACAGGGGAAAGCGGCATCAACCATTGCGAAGATCATAAGCCTGGGCCATAATAGGGTATTATTGACATATGGGCATTTATCAATGAAAATAGATAAGTAAATCTTTGTAAGGAAAGAGGAGATCGTCCGTGTGGACCAGCAGCAAAATCAGAAGTACCTTTATTGATTATTTTCGTGACCAAGGGCACACCCAAGTCGCCAGTTCTTCACTGGTACCGATAAATGATCCCACATTGCTTTTCGCCAATGCCGGAATGAATCAGTTCAAAGATGTATTTTTAGGTTTGGATAACCGTAGTTATACCCGGGCCACCACTGCGCAGAAATGTGTAAGGGCAGGCGGAAAACATAATGATCTGGACACGGTCGGCAGAACGCCCCGGCATCATACTTTTTTTGAAATGCTGGGAAACTTCTCCTTTGGGGACTATTTTAAAGAGCAGGCCATCACCTATGCATGGGAACTGTTGACTGAGGTGATCGGGCTGCCCAGGGAACGCCTTTTTATAACGATTTATAAAGATGATGAAGAAGCGTTTGAATTATGGCAGAAAATTGCCCACTTGGCTCCTGAAAGGATCATTCGGCTGGGTGAGAAGGATAACTTTTGGAGTATGGGTGATACAGGCCCATGCGGACCCTGCAGTGAGATCATGTATGATCGGGGGGGCGAATATGCCTGTGGTGATGATTGCGCCATCGGAAAATGTGACTGCGACCGCTGGCTGGAGATATGGAACCTGGTTTTCATGCAGTTTAACCGCGATGAACAAGGTGTCATGTCGCCGCTTCCGAGGCCGAGTATCGATACCGGTATGGGACTGGAAAGACTTACATCAATATTACAGAATAAAACCAGCAATTATGATACGGATCTTTTTGTACCCATCATTCAAAAGATCGAAATGCTTACCGGCAAAGTGTATGATCACGGAGAAGGTGGATTTCCCTTCCGGGTCATCGCTGATCACAGCAGAGCCTGCCTGTTTTTGATCGCTGACGGGGTATTGCCCAGTAATGACGGACGCGGTTACGTTTTGCGACGTATTTTGCGAAGGGCGGTCCGCTTTGGCAAGCTGCTTGGAATCGAGGAGCCCTTTTTATACAAGAACATAGATGTAATCGTTGATATAATGAAGGATGCTTATCCGGAAATTGAAGAAAAACAGGAATTTGTCAAGAAAGTTATCCGTCTGGAGGAAGAAAGATTTTTTGTTACCTTAAGTGAAGGGATCAAAAAATTAGAAGAGATCATCAGCATTAATTTAAGCAAGGGTGAAAACCAAGTCAGAGGAGAAGAAGCCTTTATGCTCTATGATACCTATGGTTTTCCCCTGGATCTGACCGAAGACATGGCGGAAGAAAATAGGCTGAAAGTTGATACTGCTGGTTTTAACACGATGATGGAAGAACAGCGTCAGCGGGCGCGCAAGGCTAATAAAACCGGAAGTGCTTTTGCGGAGGAACGGATTTTACATGAAATTTTGACCGGCATTAAAGAAAGTAATTTTATCGGTTATGAGAATGATTCAGCTGAGGGGAAAGTCCTGGCTTTGCTGCAGGATAACAGCCTGATCACCAGCGCTGCTGACGGAGATGTCATGATCATTACGGATAATACACCTTTTTATGCCGAGTCGGGCGGGCAGGTCGCTGATGCAGGGATCATCAGGGGCAGAAATGGAAAAATAACTGTACAGGATGTGCAGAAAGTTGGCCGCTGGTTCATCCATTACGGACATTTGAATGGTCGGATGGAGCAGGGGGAAATCGTATATCTGGAGAATGACCGGGAAAAGAGGCTGGATATTGCCCGGAACCATACGGCTACGCATTTGCTGCATAAAGCATTGCGGGAAGTTTTGGGCGAGCATGCTCAGCAAAAGGGTTCTCTGGTTGAGGAAAGCCGACTGCGTTTTGATTTTGCCCAGTTATCACCGCTTACTGATGAACAATTGCTGGAGATAGAAAACCGGGTGAACAAATCGATCTGGAATTTATACGATTTACATACTACCCTGACCGGCGTTGCGCAGGCAAAAGAAATGGGTGCAATGGCTTTATTTGGAGAAAAATACGGGGAAGAGGTTCGGGTGGTCGAAATCGGTGGCTATAGTATGGAATTATGCGGCGGAACCCATGTGCAAAACACAGGCCAGATCGGCTTATTCAAAATTTTAAGTGAAACCAGTATCGGTTCCGGCTTACGAAGGATCGAAGCCGTGACCGGCTCTTATGCTTATAATTATTTGCGCGGAGCGGAAATGAATCTTAAAAAAGCTGCCATGCAGCTTAGAACCACAACCGCAGAAGTAAACGAAAAAATTGAATCAATCAATAAAACCTTAAAAGAAAGAGAGAAAGAAATTGAACATCTGCGGGAGAAAATGGCCCAGGCAAGCAACGAAGATATTGTCAGCAAGGCCGTCGCAGTAAATGGGGCCAACCTTCTGTTCGCCAGGGTCGATCAGGAAGACGCCAATTTGCTTCGACAAAATGCTGAAATGTTAAAGGATAAATTAGGCAGTGCAGTGGTTATGTTGGGAGCAGTCATAGACAATAAAGTAGTATTGGTTTGCTTTGTCAGCAAAGATTTGCTGGAAAAAGGACTGCATGCTGGGAAATTGATCGGACTAGCTGCCAAAATTGCTGGCGGCGGAGGAGGAGGCCGTCCTGACATGGCCCAGGCCGGAGGAAAGGATACGGCAAAACTGATGGAAGCTTTGGCCGCAGCACAGGAATTGGCAGAAAAAACGCTGGGATAAATAAAGGAATTAAGAGTCAATATGTAGAAATAAGCAATCTAAGGAGGTGTTGTCATGCCTCAAAAAATACCAGGTGAGACAGTCAATTTTGCATTGGAAAGAGAAGGGGACCATAAAGTAAGGGTTATTTTACAAACGGTGTGCGAATCATTAAAAGAAAAAGGGTATAATCCTATCAATCAATTGGTTGGCTATATGATATCCGGAGAACCTGCGTACATTACCAGTCATAATGACGCACGTAAACTGATTGGCAAAGTGGAAAGAGATGAGATCATGGAGGTTCTTTTAAAGAATTACCTGAATTTGTAGTGATGACCCTTCAGCCCTATGCCAGAAGCATAGGGCTTTCTTATTATTTATAATGGGCAGGAGCAAGGTATGAGAATAATGGGACTGGATGTGGGGATCAAGAGAATAGGAATTGCTTTAAGTGACCCGATGGGGTGGACAGCCCAGGGACATTCTGTCCTACAGCGTAAGAATACGACTGCCGATTTTGACGAACTGCTTAAAATCTGCCGAGAATATGAAGTGGAGAAAATTGTAGTCGGCTATCCTATCAATATGAATGGCACAATTGGACCAAAAGCCATGGAAATACAACAATTTGCTGATATAATGCGGGAGAAAAGCCAACTAACCGTCGAGTTATGGGATGAAAGGCTATCGACCCGCAGCGCGGAAAGGACTCTACTGGAGGCAGACCTTTCAAGAAAAAAAAGAAAACAGGTCATTGATAAAGTTGCGGCGGTGAATATTTTGCAGGCTTATTTAAACGCTTCCGGTTAGTATTTTATTCACAGGTTTGACAAAGATATTAAGGAATATTAGAATAACTTTAGCTTTTAGAAAGAGGTGACTTCATGAGCGACGAAGAATTATTCGACGAAGAATTAGGTGATGAGGAATTCCCTATACTTATACTTATTGATGAAGAAGGAGAAGAACACGAATTTGAACTGCTGGCTGAACTGGAAATCGAAGATGAAAAATACAGGGTATTAGTACCTTTTGCTGAAGAAGAAGAAGAAGTAGATGACGAAGAAGTTGAAGTCGTCATCCTGAAAGTGGTCATTGACGAAGAAGGCAATGAGTTCTTAAGTGATATAGAAGATGATGAAGAATGGGAAAAAGTAGCCGATGCCTGGCAGGAACTGGCAGACAGCGAAGATTTTTAAATAATGATAAGGGTAAAAGGACAGCTTTATCAGCTGTCTTTTTTTTGCAAAAATTTCAGCAAGCGTAATTATATGAGTTGCTGAAAAAATATTATATAATAGACCAAGGCAGAGGATAAAAATTTGGGGGCTGGGGATTTGAATCACAAGAAACAGCTTATATTTACTACAATCGGAGCTATCGCAGTTATCGCTATATCTGTATATTATTATCAGGTATTTTTCAAATTCGATAATTTTTTGCCGGGTGTTAGGATCGCTTCAGTGGATGTCAGCGGACTGGATGCCCTGGAAGCAACGGCCAGAATTGAGGAATGGTTTGAAATTTCCAGAAATACTGCTGTTACTTTTTATGGCGATGATTATTCCTATGAAATCAACCTTAAGGAACTTTGCCAGAAGCCGGATCCCGCTCAGATCGTAGGGGAAGTATGGGAAAAAGAACAGCACAGAGGCATAAAAAGTAAGGTTTTATCCATGGACGGCGGTCAAGTAACCAACTATCCGGTAAAACTATCCTATGAACCTTCCGTTATCCAGACCATCGTGGAAGAAATGAGCAGTTATCTCAACCGGGATTTTGTCAATGCCCGCCTCGAAGTGGACGCGAAAGACGGGCTGATCATCGTACCTGGGGTCCAGGGGCAAAAAGTTGATATCGATGCTACTTTTGCGGGTATGCCTTCCCAGTGGGAAGAGTTTACGGCTTTAAATATTCCCATTGTACTGAAAAAAACGGAACCGGTAGTGAATGAAGAACAGCTTAAAGAAATGGGGGAACTGGCTTCTTTCACCACCTGGTATAAAGTCAGTGAAGTTGCCCGTTCACATAATCTTGCTTTGGCTGCCCGGACTGTAAACGGCACGGCTATTCCTGCCGGCGAAGAGTTTTCCTTTAACCGTACAGTAGGGGAAAGAAGTTATCAAAATGGCTACCAGGATGCGATGATCATCAACAATGGCTTGTTTGAACCAGGACTGGGCGGTGGAATCTGTCAAGTTTCTTCTACGATTTATAATGCTGTTTTACTGGCCGGGATGGAGATAACAGAGCGGCACAACCATTCGCTGGCTGTAACATATGTGCCTTTAGGACGGGATGCTACCGTTGCTTATGGAATACAGGACTTTAAATTCAGGAACAATACCAACTACCCGATATATATCAGAGCAACTGCTGGCGGCGGGGGGTTGATCGTAAATATTTACGGGCATCTTGATTATAAACAGAATATCAGTGTAACCAATGTGGTCGACCGGGTCATCAACTTTACAGAAGTTACTGAAGTAAAAGCAGATCTGGCACCCGGAACTGAATTAATAGAACAAAAAGGATTAACCGGTTATCAAGCCAGGGCATTCAGAAATTTTCTTGATGAAAATGGACAAATTATAAAGACGCAACAGTTATCCTCTGATTACTATAAACCGGTCAATAAAATCATATTTATCGGACCATCAGCGGAAGTGCCTGCGGAAGTCCCTGTAGAAGGAGAACTTCCCGGTGAAGAAAACCCGATCGACGAAGAATTACCAGGTGACAACCAGAATGAAACATTGCCGGGGGAAGAAGACAACTTAACCCCCACAATGAATGAAGCATGGGAATGATAATTGATGAAAGAGATAATCATCGGTTACATTCATTTAATTATAGCTGGGATCAAAAGGTGAGAATATGCTACAAACTAAAATAATACATAACAAAAGCCGCTTTCCCTGGTTACTGGTGATCTTGATTTTTATTTTCGTATTGTTTGGTGGCTGGAAATACATTGTGTCACAACAACAGCCAGTAGATATAAACGACACGACCTTCAGGGCGGTGAGTATACCTTCAGATGCTGGCGCGCGACAGATCGCAGAGATATTGCGCAGCGAGGACCTGATCCGCAGTGAAAAGTTCTTTTTAAATTATTTAAGCAGGAACGATCTTGATAGTCAGTTGAAGGCAGGAAATTATAAATTCAGCCGCAGCCAGACCATGGAACAGATCGCCAAAATAATCGTAGAGGGGAAAGTAGACTACTTAGCCTTTACCATTCCCGAAGGTTACACATTAAAGGAAATGGGAGCACTGCTGGAAAAACAGGGACTGCTAAGCGGAGAAGAATGGGAGCAGGCGCTGACCCAACCTTATGAATTCGATTTCCTGCAGGATATCCCTGCCGGGCAGTCCAATCGCCTGGAAGGATTTTTATTTCCAGATACGTACAACATAACTGCAGAAGATAACGGGGAACAGATTGTCAATATGATGCTGAGCCGGTTTGCGGAAGTATGGGAGGATAAGCTGGCTGCCCGGGCTAAAGAGAAAGGCTGGAGTGCATTGGAAGTTGTGACGGTTGCTTCCCTGATCGAAAGAGAGGCAGCCATGCCTGAGGAAAGAAAAACCATCGCAGGAGTGATCGCTAATCGTCTTGAAATTGGGATGCCCCTGCAAATCGATGCATCGATTTTATATGCTTTAAATGAGCATAAAGCAGTGGTCACCAATGTCGATTTGAAAGTTGACTCACCCTATAATACTTACACACACAACGGATTGCCCCCCGGACCCATTGCCGCACCGGGTGAAGATTCACTGCAAGCTGCTTTGGATCCTGAAGATAATCCTTATTTCTATTACGTTTCCAGAGGAGACGGGACCCACGAATTTACCAGGACCTTCACTGAGCATTTGCAGGCGATCAGCAAATATAATCAATAAGGGAGAAAAATGATGCCCCGCCCAGAATTACTGTTACCTGCTGGTGATGGTGAAAAACTGAAGACTGCGCTTTTATTTGGAGCCGATTCTGTATATTTAGGAGGAAAGGAATTCAGCCTGCGTGCTTATGCCGGCAACTTTACTTTGGAGGAAATACAGATCGGACTTGATTTTGCGCGTGCTTTAAAGAAAAAAGTCATCATTGCCGCCAATGTGATCGCTCATAATAAAGAACTGGCTGATATTCCAGCTTATTTTGAAAAATTGGCCGACCTTAATGTGGACGGCATCATTGTTTCAGATCTGGGTGTCCTGCGCCTGGCCAGGAAATATGCTCCCCAGGTTCCGGTGATCATCAGTACCCAGGCGAATGTCACCAATTATGAAACAGCAGCCTTCTACCAGGAACTGGGGGCGAAACGGATCGTTTTAGCCAGAGAACTGGATCTGGATGAAATCGCTGCCATCAAACAGAAAACCGGTATGGAAATCGAAGTATTCGTTCATGGTGCCATGTGTGTCAGTTATTCGGGACGATGCCTGCTTTCTCATTATATGACCGGCAGAAGTGCGAATTTGGGGGCTTGTGCCCACCCTTGCCGTTATTCTTATGCTCTGATGGAAGAAAAGAGGCCTGGCGAATACTTCCCGATGCATGAAGATGCACAAGGCAGCTACATACTAAATTCCCGGGATTTGTGTCTGCTTCCCTATATTCCTCGATTAATTGACGCGGGTGTTGATGCCTTCAAGGTAGAAGGACGAATGAAGAGCCCATTATATATTGCCAGTGTGGCTGGTGTTTACCGTGCAGCGATAGATCATTACCTGAGTACCCGGCAGGATTTTACTCATGAAAAGCTAAATATCTGGATGGAAGAATTACAGCGCAGTGCAACCAGGCCTTTTACCAATGGTTTTATTGAAGGTGAATCGGAGATGATCCAGGATATAACCAATGAAAAAATGCCGGGACGCGATCTGTTTTGCGGCATCGTCAAAAGTTACCAGCCGGACATTAGGATGGCTGTAATCGAACAACGGGCTAATTTCGGTCCGGGAGATCCGTTGGAGTTTTTGCTTCCTGACGGCAGGAGCATAACCCTTGATCTGGAACACCTTTATGATCAGGATGAAAATGAAATTGACCGTGCACGCCATCCGCAACAAACAGTTTTTATTCCTTCGCAGCAGGAGATCCCGCCATACAGCATTCTGAGAAGAAAAGGAAGGACAAATGAAAAGTGATATCGTAGGCAGAGTTGCTCCGGAAAATATTGATATGCTCACTAAAATCATCGAAGCCTATGAACATATCGGTATTGTGTCGACCCTGGACAATCAAACCGGAAGGATCATAATCCGCGGTACGGAAGATACAGTGGCAGAATTAAAGATCATATTAGCAAACCTGCCATTTCCTTTTGAAATAGTCCCGTAAAAGCATAAAGAACCCCCGGTTGGTAAATGTTAATTAAAAAAACCGGGGGTTTTATATTGCTGGTACGTATAAGAATCATCCAGGTAATGTTAAGCTTTTTGCTTTTATTCGCAGTACTGACTGTTGCCGTGGGATACAATCAACTGATTCGAGGGCCTGAACTTGCCAGGCAGGCCGTAGCTATGCGTTCAAAGAAGATAGAGCTGAAGCAGTATCCCCGGGGTGAAATCCTGGATCGTAATCAGATCTCGCTGACCAGTTCCCAGCCATCCGAAGCAGTATATTTTCTATTCACCCGGGAAACATCTGAGCTGCAAAATCTAAAGCTGGCTGCTGATGGGTTATCCTATGCTCTGGGTAACGTAAGCAGCCAGCAGGTATTGGCTGAACTGAAGCAAGGGCAGAAAAACGAAAGTCCCTTTGTAAGAGTAGCAATGGATCTGACTGCCGGGCAGATCGCAAGGATCAATCTCTGTTCTGCAAGCGGGCTGGTGGTTGCTCCCATCAGCAAACGTTATAGTAACGACGGATTTTGCGCCCACTTGACAGGTTATATAAGCAATAAGAGTAATTACCAGGGCCAGGCCGGGCTGGAAAAAGTATATGATGATATATTACAGAAGCAGCGTTCAGAAGACCAGCTGGTGACAGTATTGGATGCCAGAGGGATGGCAATCCATGGGTTAATGTTTAAGATCCTGCAGGATCAGACCAGTGAACAAGGTACAGTGATGTTGACCATTGACCGTCGTGTACAGCAAATAGCAGAAGAAGTGATCGACCATAGTATGGCTAAAGGTGCAGTCGTGGTTCTTGATATCAAAACCCGTGAAATACTAGCGATGGCAAGCCGACCGACCTTTGACCAGAACGATATAGAACCAGCCATGCAAAGAAATGATACCAGTCCATTTTTAAACCGGGCGTTAAATGCTTATCATCCCGGGTCCCTTTTTAAGATCCTGCTGGCAGCAGCAGCTCTGTCGGAAAATAAAGTGACCATGGCGGATCAATTTTTATGTAATGGCAAAATAAAAATTAATCAGCAGGTCACCATCAATTGCTGGAAAGAAGAAGGGCACGGTCTGATCGCTTTTGATAATGCTTTTGCGAATTCATGCAATCCGGCTTTTATTGAAACGGGCTTAAAACTTGGGCGAGCTGATTTATTAAAATATGCCCGGCAGCTAAAAATTACTGATTCCATAGTTATTGGATACCCAGATTGCCAGACTGGCAGTTTTGTGCAGATCGATTCCGGGCAGGCTGCTCTGGCAAATGCCAGTATCGGACAGCAGGGGGTAATGGTAACACCCTTGCAGCTTACGTCACTCATAGCTACCATTGCAGACAATGGTTGGTATAAAAGCCCTTCTCTGGTCAAATATACGATCGATAGCCAAGGAACCCGCCAGGATTATAAGGCCGGCCGGGGTGAAAGAGTTTTGGACGCTGAGACTGCGCAAGCAGTACAAAAACTAATGGAAAAATGCATAAGTGAAGGTAC
>CAZNPR010000002.1:11078-63192 GCA_964574965.1 uncultured Syntrophomonas sp.
CTGAGACTGCGCAAGCAGTACAAAAACTAATGGAAAAATGCATAAGTGAAGGTACCGGCAAAAGTGCAGCATTAAGTGAAGTAATGGTTGCAGGAAAAACTGCCACCAGTCAAACCGGTATTATTAAGGAGTACCATGAAGTTTTGAATGCCTGGTTCGGAGGTTACCTGCCAGCTGATAAACCACGCTGGGCAATTGTGGTCCTGGTGGAGGAAGGACGCTCCGGTGCCGCAGAGGCGGCACCTATCTTTAAAGCGATCGCCCAGAAAATTCTGCCATTGTATTCATCAGCTGAATAAGGTCTGAAAGAAGCAGCAATAATAGAAGATGTGTTATTGCTAAGTATTTGGCTGTATCAATTACGATCTACTCAATTTTGTTCAGATTGTCGATGGTTGAGGCTACTATTTTTAAGCCTTCTAATAAACTCGGTTGTAAATCACCTAAGTTGCTGTCGAATTCCTGGTTTAAAGCAGCTCCGGCAGATAAAACTTCCAAAGCCAGTTTGCGGCCGGCGTCAGTTAAAAACAAACGAATGACACGGCGATCCTGCGGGAAGAGGCTTCTTTCTACCAGTCCCTCTTTTTCCAGCTTATCGACCATCGTGGTCAGTGAAGAATTTTCAATATGTGCGATTGCACCTATTTCAGAGAGCGTTGCCCCGTCATTTTCCAGAAGGGAAAACAACACAAAAGATTGGGCCATGCTCACCCCATATTTTTCTAGTTCCTGACCGATGTGCTTCTCAACTTTTTTCATGGTTGCTTTTAAAGAATAACAAATAAATGTGGTGAAATCCTGCATCGAAAAAACCCTCTTTTTTAAAAATATTAGCTTTACTTATATTCTCTGACTATTAAATTAATGTCAATAGTAGAAAGTTTCCTTTTATAAACTTCGACCGCAAAATGAAAGTTTCTTTTCCAGGAAATTTTCTTTTTGCAAAAATATTAGATTTACTTTCAATATTTTCAGTTCGTTGTGAAATTTATTACAAACATATATTATAATAGTACTTAACTTGAAAAAAATCAAATCAAACTATTTAAGGAGGAACAATAATGAATGATATAATTCGACTGCAGTATGAGCAGAAAAATATAACTGCTGACGAAGCGGCCGCCATGGTGAAATCAGGAGACAAAATATTTTACGGGGAATTTACCATGTTTCCTCAGGCATTGGACGAGGCACTGGCCAAAAGAATAAAAGATCTCCAGGACCTGCAGATCGGAGGAGTCTGCTTTACGTCTCCGCCGCAAGTGGTTCTTCAGGATATGAAGCGGGAGCATATGATGCTAATGGATCTGCATTTTGGGCTGGTTTCCCGCAAATTGCATGACTTGAATCTCTGTAATTACATACCAAATACCTACCATCAAGGACCCAGGATCGTAAAAAAATATTACGATATCGATGTCGGCTTTTTTAGCGTTGGGGCCATGGATGCCCGGGGCTATTTTAATCTGGGGCCTTCCAACTCCATCACTCCCGCACTTATGGAAAAAACCAAAATAAAGATCGTTGAAGTCAATAACACCGTTCCTACTTGTCTGGGAGGCAATCAGGAATCGGTCCACATTACGCAGATCGATTATATCGTCGAGGGGAACAATACGCCGCTCAGGCAGCTGCCCCCTATTGTGCCGACCGAGACCGAAGAATCCATCGCAAAAATACTGATCAATGAAATAGAAGACGGAACCTGCCTGCAGTTAGGGATCGGCGGACTTCCCAATGCAGTTGGAAATTTGATCGCTGAAAGTGATTTAAGAGACTTAGGCTTTCACAGCGAAATGATGATGGATTCCTGTGTGGATCTATACGAAAAGGGACTGATCACCGGCGCCAAAAAGACCATTGATAAAAACAAAATGGTGTATACGTTTGCGCTTGGTTCCCAAAAACTTTATGATTTTTTGCATAACAATCCGGTTTGCGCTATTTATCCGGTCAATTACACCAATGATCCGCGTATCATCGCCTTAAACGATAAAGTCGTGGCAATAAATAATGCCCTGGGGATCGATCTGTTTACCCAGGTGGCATCTGAAAGCATAGGGACCAGACATGTTGCCGGTACCGGAGGACAGTTGGATTTCATCATGGGAGCTTTCAATTCACACGGCGGCAAAGGCATAATCTGCCTGAATTCAACCTTTACAGATAAGGAAGGCAATTTACGATCCCGGATTGTTCCCACCTTATCTCCGGGAACCATCGTCACCCTGCCGCGCTCCATGGTGCAATACATCGCAACTGAATACGGCATTGCCCAGTTCAAAGGCTTATCCACCTATCAGCGGGCGGAAGCACTGATCAACTTGGCTCATCCCCAATTCAGAGATGAACTGATCAAATCGGCCGAAGAAATGAAGATCTGGCGCCGCACCAACCGGATCGAATAAGAATAAAACATAACGGTTTGAAATCACTCTAACTGTGGTACTCTAATACCACAAACTATGGTACCCTGATACCACACCCATGTGGTACTCAGATACCACAGTTGAACAAGCTTCGTTCTTAGAAGGAGCAAAGGAAGAGGCAACCCTAAATATATTATTAAATATAAATAAATATAATATAAAGAAAAGAGTTTATTTAATAAAAAGTTAAAAGCAGGCAACACGTGGCACGCTGACTTTCGCTTAAAATATAAAGTGCTCGATCACATAATGATTGAGCACTTTTTTACATATTAAGAAAATTTATTGCGTGACAAGGAATACCTGAGATGATATAAATTACCTGTCAAAAGTAGACACTATTTGACGTTTGCCTTCATAAAGTATTAAGCGCCAAATTTTTATGGAGGTGGTCACCGTGGTTGTCCTGGGATGGATATTGGCATTTACCGCTATTCTCAACGGGACTCTGTTTCTTTTCGCCTATTTGAACAATCAGGTATTTCCGCAGCCTCTGGAGGAAGCGGAGGAGAAAAAATACCTGGATCTATTGAAAACCGGGAGTGAAGAAGCGCGCAATTGTTTGATCGAACATAATCTAAGACTGGTTGCTCATGTAGTGCGTAAATATGAAAGCAGCGGCGAAGATATGGAGGATCTAATTTCGATTGGTACCATCGGTCTGATCAAAGCGATCAAAACCTATAACGAGGATAAGGGTGTCAGACTGGCTACCTATGCCGCCCGCTGTATAGAAAACGAAGTCTTGATGCATTTACGCAATATCAAAAAACTGAAAAAGGAAGTATCCTTATACGACCCGATAGGCTATGACAAGGAAGGCAACGAAATATCGCTGATCGATGTTTTGACCACTGACAATGAAATAGTAGAGTTTGTCGAGACCAAATTACAGGAAGAGAAAATACGCGGTAAGATCGATATATTGACCAAAAGGGAGCGTCAGGTGATAGAGATGCGCTACGGCTTATTTGATGGATTAAAAGAAACCCAGCGGGAAATAGCCAAAAAGCTTGGTATTTCTCGTTCCTATGTATCCCGAATTGAAAAGCGGGCGCTTAAAAAATTAATTAAGGAGATATGCGCTGAAGGATAATTCGGTGT
This sequence comes from uncultured Syntrophomonas sp., assembly GCA_964574965.1. Lineage (GTDB taxonomy): Bacteria > Bacillota > Syntrophomonadia > Syntrophomonadales > Syntrophomonadaceae > UBA1368. Next base: position 14,612 of record CAZNPR010000002.1, read on the forward strand.
CACAGTGGTAATCCTTGGTAACTCAGCTAAATTAAAACATAAACTTGAGCGCAAAGGGAAGATTTGGTAGAATATTAATAGTTACGAATCAATAAATTACGAGAGGAGATCCTATGAGTGTAACAATTATTACAGATTCTTCCTGCGATTTACCGGCAGAACTGCTGCAACAATATCATATCGATATGATCCCTCTAAAAGTAACTTTTGACGACAAGGAAACATATTTGGACCGGGTTGAGATTAGCCCGGCATTATTTGTGGAAAAAATGCTGCGTTCCAAAACATTGCCGAAAACTTCTGCCCCTGACCCCCAGACGATCATCTCCAGTTTTGAGAGGGGGCTTAAGGACGCGGGAGAAGTCATTTTTGTAAGTCTCTCATCAGGTCTTAGCAGCACTTATCAGACTGCACTACTGGCCAGGGATATGCTGGGCAGCAATCATGTCAAGGTGTTTGATACTTTGACCGCCTCCCTGGGGACAGGCATTGCTGCGATCAAGGCAGCGCGTCTGGCAGCCCAGGGGTTAAAGGCTGATATCATTATCGAACGGCTCACCGAGATGAGGGCAGCAAGAGAAGTGATCTTCACACTGGATACTTTGGAAAACGTGGTAAAGGGAGGACGTCTCAGCAGTTTCCAGGGGCTGGCTGGTACGCTGCTCAATATTAAGCCTGTTTTAAGGGGTAATGATCAGGGGGTCCCTGTGGTAGTGGAAAAAGTCAGAGGCAGAAAAAAAGCCATGCAAAGAATGGTGGATATGTTGGGGGAATTGCTGGGAAGTGCAGTAGGAGAAAGACTGATTGGCATCAGTCATGTCAATTTCCCTGAGGATGCCGCAAAATTAGCTGGTATGATCATGGACAAGTATAAACCGCAAGAAGAGATCATCATTGCTGAAATGGGAGCTACACTGGGGACCTATGCCGGTGTCGGCGGTCTGATGATCAATCTTTGAGCAGGAATAATCATAAAGACTATGAAAGTTACCCAGTAAAACCTTCTATCCGGAAGGTTTTTCTTTTAGGATCTCTGCTATATTTAAAAATAATGAATAAAAATATAACTTAAAAGGAAAAAAGCTTATAGGACTGGAATGTTAATATTTTAAAAAGCAATGTAAACCGAAGCTTACAGTAAGTTAGGGGGACCATTTATGCATGAAATTCGCAAAGATATCATAAGAGATAATTGGGTGATCACAGCGACTGAATTCGTTTTGAAACCACGTGATTTCCCGGTGAAAAAACTGACCGCAGATGAAAGTAAGCCTGTGCCTGGTTATAATGCGCATTGCCCCTTCTGCGAAGGCAATGAAGCAGTAACAACCGATGAAATAGCCGCCTTCAGAAAAGACGGTACGCAGCCCAATAAGCCTGGATGGACCGTAAGAGCCATTCTGAATAAGTTTTCTGCTTTGGACATGAGCGGTGAACTGGATATGCAAAGGCAGGGAATTTTTGAACATGGAAATGGATTCGGGCGACATGAGGTACTGATCGAGACACCGCTTCACGGCGAGGAGTTCCACCAATTACCTTTGGAAAGGATCGAGGCAGTCTTTAAAATGATGCAGCTGCGTTACAATGACCTGGTCAAAGATGAACGTATAAAATACATTCAGATTTATAAAAACCGGGGACTTTTTGCCGGTGCCTCACTGGAACATAGTCACAGCCAAATCGTTGCTGTGCCGATCGTTCCGCAAAATAAAAATACCATGATCAAATACTACCAAGAACGTCATCGCTGTATGATATGTGAAATGATCGAAGCTGAGATCATTAAACAGGAAAGAGTGGTTTTTGAAGGGAAACACTTTATCATGATCTGCCCCTACGCTTCTCGCTTTCCTTATGAAAGCTGGATCATACCGAAGCGGCATGTAAGTCATTTTGGAGATATCAATGCAGAAGAGCTTAAGGAAGCTGCCTTGCTTACCAAAAAAAGCATTACTGCCATGATTGATGGTTTACATGATCCATCTTATAATATGATAATCAATACAGCGCCGGTCAATGTACCTCATCAGGAAGGGTATCACTGGCATCTGGAAATCAACCCCCGTCTGTTGGTCAATGCGGGGGTGGAAATCGCTACGGGGTATTTTATCAACCCTGCCGCACCAGAATTATCGGCTGCTGCATTGAGAACATTGGTTGCTGAACAAATGGCGATCGAAGAACAATAAATCAATTTTTACCGGGGGTGCTTATGTTTAAAATTCTGTACCCGGATCTGTATGTGGTTTCTCTGGCTGATATTCCATTATTGGAGCTACAAACGGCTGGGAAGAGTGCTTTTATCCTTGATTTGGACAATACTGTAACGGAATGGAACAGCAATGAAATCACCGCAGAAGTTGCGGAGTGGTTTGCTAAAATCAAGGCAGAGGGATTCAAAGCCTGCATTATATCAAATAATGGCGAGAAAAGGGTGGAGAAAGTAGCTGCCGTTTTGGACATACCTTTTATTTCCCGTGCGGTAAAGCCGCGCCGGTCAGCATTTCGCCGAGCTGTTTCCCTGCTGGAGGTCAAGCCTCATGAAGCAGTTGTTATCGGGGATCAGATTTTTACTGATATCATGGGCGGCAACCGGGCGGGCCTATTTACAATTCTGGTTGAACCCATTACCCGTCGGGAGTTTTTTGGAACAAAAATATCCCGCGTAATGGAGTATTTCGTTTTAAAACAGATCAAGAAGCATTCAGGCTGATCAGCTTTGAGGAGGATCTATGTGTTTGATTCTTTTGGCCATGGACTATCACCCGCGCTATAAATTGGTGGTGGCGGCTAACCGGGATGAATTCTATCAGCGTCCTGCAGCTCCGGCGTGTTTTTGGCAGGATGAACCGGAGATCCTGGCGGGAAAGGATATCAAGGAGGGGGGGGCCTGGATGGGAGTTACCCGCCAGGGGCGTTTTGCTGCCCTGACAAATTACCGGGATCCGCAGAATATAAAACCGCAGGCTCCGTCTCGGGGACATTTGGTATTAGATTATTTACAAAATAATATTTCTCCGTTTTCTTATTTGGACAACCTGCCCGAAGGGGGGCAGGAATATAATGGATTTAACCTATTAGCCGGCACGATTGATGAGCTTTATTATTATTCCAACCGGAAAAAAAAGGTTTGTAAAATCGATAGAGGGCTCCATGCTGTAAGCAACAGTTTGCTGGATGTACCCTGGCCAAAAGTAACCAAAGGCGTCCACGGTCTGGGCAGTATTTTGAACCAGGAAGATATCGATGTGGAAGATTTGTTTGCTTTGATGAAAAACCGCGATATTCCTGTAGACCAGGATCTGCCTGATACCGGAGTGGGGCTGGAGATGGAAAGGTGGCTGGCCCCGGTTTTTATAGTGAGTGCTGATTACGGTACCCGATCAACTTCCCTCTTACTCGCTGATCGCAATAATAAGATCCGCTTTTGGGAACGCAGTTATGATCCGCAGAATGCGGCGATTTCCAACGAGGTCTATTATGAGTTTCAAAACCAGCTATTTCCCTGACTTGAAAATTAAAACTTTAAATGACATAATTTGTCTAAGCGAATGTGCAGCATTCGCTAATTTTTTACGGGGTGTTTTTCGATGACCATCGATTTTGAAACCTGTTTGCTGGGTGTAATAGGAAATCCTCTGACCCAGAGCCTGTCACCGCTGATGCATAATGCGGTGTTCGATCACATGGGTTTAAATTGCCTGTATCTTCCTTTGGAAATAGCTGCGGGCAACCTGGAAAAAGCGTTGGATGCGGTGAAGGTGCTGGGATTTACTGGCGTCAACGTTACGATACCGTATAAGACGGCAGTGATCCCTTATCTTAATGCATTATCTGAGGAGGCAGAGGCCTGTCAGGCGGTAAACTGCATAAAAAATGAGCAAGGACGACTGACTGGCTATAACACGGATGGACAAGGTTTTATGCGCGCTTTGAAGGAGGCAGGAGTAGAGTCAGAGGAACGAACCGTAATCATTGGTGCCGGCGGGGCAGCCCGTTCGGTGGCTTATAATCTGGCTAAAAGCGGTTGCCGAAGGCTGGAGATCCTCGATATAGAAGTAAACCGGGCAGAGAATTTGGCAGTATTTATTGAGAATACTTCAAACTGCACTACCCATCCACGGCTTATGACCCTGGATAACTTTGAGGGGTCTGCTGCTGAGGCCGGCCTGATCATCAACTGTTCACCGGTGGGGATGATGCCGCAAAGAGATAAGTCACCGGTGGATTCATTGGCCGCTGCTAAAAATAATGCAGTGATCTGTGATTTGATCTATAATCCCATCGAAACCCGTTTTTTACAATTAGGCAGGGAACGGGGGCTGAAAACAGTAAATGGCGCAGCAATGTTCATTCATCAAGGAGCACTTACTTTGGAAATACTTCTGGGAATCACCCCCCCTTTGGCCTTTATGAAGGAAGTGATCACCAATCAACTCGAAGGAAAAAGGCGTAACATTGATTGAAATCGTGCTGGTTCTTGTACTGGCTGCGATTCTTCTCTGCTTAGCGGTCCCGGTGTTGGATCGTACCGAACAGACCTGGCTGCTGAAAGCAGATGCTGACCAGCTTGCGGCTAAATTAAGAGGAGCAAGACAGGAAGCGATCTATTCAAGCAAACCCAAATCGGTTTTATTTTACCCCGACAGCAATTGTTATCGCGTAGGCGGAGAATCTATGCAATACTTGAATAAGGATATACGCTATATAGGCAGGACAACTTTTACAAAAAAGATCGGCACTGCACCGGCTTGTACCTTTTCAGCTTCAGGAGCACCAAGTTCTGGCGGAACAATTACATTATGCAATAAATATAATAAGAAAATTTACATTATCTTAAATCCGGCTGCAGCTCGCATAAGAGTGGATGATAATCCGCCGGCCAGCTGGGAACAAGGAGTCTGAACATGGATCTTACGATGCTTTTGGAATTATTATTTATCTTTTTTGCCCGCGTCATAGACGTGACTTTAGGAACGATCCGTATGATTTTTGTTATCCGCGGGGATCGGGTGCCGGCAGCGGCGATCGGTTTTGTTGAGATCATGGTCTATACAACCGCTCTGGGTATGGTGATCGGTTCTTTGGATAATCCGGTCAAATTGGTGATATTTTGTGCCGGCTTTGCCATGGGTGTTTTATCTGGCAGTATTATCGAAGAAAAATTGGCTCTTGGGTACCGGGGCATCCAGGTCACGATAGAAGCCGAAGAGTTCAGCCTGATTGATGAGTTGAGGGAAGACGGATACCCGGTAACAACCTGGCAGGCTTTCGGAAAAACCGGACCCAAGCTGATGTTAAATATTATTGTCAAGCGTAATACAGCCAAAGCTGTGGTCAAGCATATCTTCAACCGGTGTCCGAATGCTTTTGTAGTGATGATGGAACCGAAAAAATTCAGCGGCGGATATATCAAGAAGAAATAGGAGGAAGAAAGTGCTGAAATTTACTTCTGCAGGAGAATCACATGGCAAGGGGTTGATCGGCATTATCGAAGGGCTGCCGGCAGGTCTTGCGATCAGTGAAACGGAGATCGATGCAGAGCTTAAAAGAAGGCAGCAGGGATATGGGCGCGGCGGGCGCATGAACATAGAAACAGATACCGTTGAAATTCTATCCGGGGTGAGAGACGGCAAAACTTTAGGCAGCCCAGTCAGTTTTTTTATTGCCAATAAAGATCATGAAAATTGGCAGGGGATCATGGATACCAGACCTTTAGCATCAGCAGAGAGCAGAAAGGTTACCCGCCCCCGTCCGGGGCATGCTGATTTGGCCGGAGCCATCAAATATAACCATGAAGATATGCGCAATATTTTAGAACGCGCATCGGCCAGGGAAACGGCTGTTCGAACAGCGGCTGGAGCTTTTTTTAAGCAACTATTGCTGCAGTTCAGCATATATATTTATAGTGAAGTTATTGCGATTGGCGGACTTACATGCAAAGCCTTCCGGCCGGAAAGTAAATCATTGACAAAATTTAAAGAGCTGGCAGGCAAATCACAAATTGGGTGTACTGATTTGGGCCAGGAAAAGGAAATGATCAAGCTGATAGATGCGGCGCGCCAGCAGGGAGAATCTTTGGGAGGCGTATTTGAACTGGGGGCGATCGGAGTAATACCCGGGATGGGGAGCCATATCAGCTTTGACCGGCGTTTGGACGCGCGACTGGCAGGCTTGCTGATGAGTATACCTGCCATTAAAGCGGTAGAAATAGGTGAGGGAGCCACGAATTCGGCTTTGCCCGGATCTCTGGTGCATGATGAAATGTATTATAACAATGAGCAGGGGATTTACCGTATCACCAATCGTGCCGGCGGAATAGAAGGAGGAATCAGTAATGGGGAAACGATTCTGGCCCGGGCACATATGAAACCGATACCCACTTTATATAAACCGCTGCAAAGTGTGAATACTTCATTATGGCAGGAAGAAAAAGCAACTGTTGAACGGTCTGATGTATGTGCAGTCCCTGCGGCGGCGGTTGTAGGAGAAGCGATGTTAGCCTTTGGAATTGCTGAAGCATTGATGGAGCAGTTGGGCGGAGACAATTTGATGCAGATGCAGCAGAATTATAAAAGTTACCGGAAATATTTACAAAAGGTGTGGCAATGGCGAAAAATATAGTATTAACTGGTTTTATGGGCTCTGGTAAAAGCACTGTTGGCATGAAACTGGCTGAACGGTTAAAAATGCAATTCGTAGATCTGGATAAAGAGATCGAGAAAGTGACCGGCATGTCTATCAGCCAGATTTTCAAACGCTATGGGGAAATCAGGTTTCGTTCCGAAGAAAGCCTGATGGCTGAAAAATTGGCAAAAAAAGAAAACCTGGTGATCGCCACTGGCGGAGGAACTGTGCTGCAGGAAAGTAATATTGAAACCTTTCGGGAAAATGGGCTCATCATTTGCCTGGAAGCAAATCCTGAAGATATATTCGCGCGGGTAAACCGAAAACGGGGGACCCGTCCTCTCTTGAAAAAAAATCTGACTGTCGAAGATATAAAGGAAATGCTGGCCGCTCGCACTCCCTTCTACCATAAAGCAGATTACCGCATCAATACCAGCGGCAAAGATCTGGACGTCATCGTAAAAGAAATAATGGTGCTGGTCAATAACCATAGCCGTTCATAACGTTTCAATTCTGAAAGTGAGGGATCCCCCCATGCCAACTTTAACTGTTGATTTAGGGCCACGCAGTTATGATATTCTGATTGGCTCCAATCTATTAGGACAGGCTGGTGAAATGATAAAGTCTATCACCCCTGGACGTAAAATTCTATTGGTCAGCAATCCCACCGTATATCGTTTATACGGTGAAATTTGTGCAGAATCTCTTGCGAAAAGCGGCTTCGAAGTTGTTTCAGCATTGATGCCCGATGGAGAAGAGTATAAAAATATGCAGGAAGTCCTGGGCATAGTCGATGAAGCGGTGAAGGGGAGCTTAGAACGGTCAAGTCTGATCGCAGCGCTGGGAGGCGGAGTTGTAGGAGACCTGGCAGGTTTTGTGGCAGCAATTTATCAGCGGGGGATCGATTTTGTTCAGATACCTACCACCCTTTTGGCACAGGTGGATAGCAGTGTGGGCGGAAAAGTAGCAGTCAATCATTTGCAGGGAAAAAACCTCCTGGGAGCTTTTCATCAGCCCCGATTCGTCATCATTGATACAGATGTGTTAAGAACTCTGAACAGGCGGGATTATTTAAGCGCCATGGGAGAAGTAATAAAATATGGCCTCATTTATGATGAGAGCTTTTTCGCTTTTTTAGAAGCAGAAGTTCCAAATATCATGCAGCAGGAAGAGAAGTGTCTACAAAAAATCATTTGTCGTTCCTGTGAGATAAAAAGCGAAATCGTAGCAGAGGATGAAACCGAACAGGGAAAAAGAGCAATTTTAAATTCAGGCCATACCTTTGGACATGCTATCGAAAAATTGGGTGATTATAGAGTATATCGCCATGGAGAAGCAGTTGCGATAGGGATGGTAACCGCCGCCCATTTGTCGGTTATACTCGGTTTGATGTCATCCCAGGACCTGAACCGGGTCAAGAACCTGTTGGCCGGGTTTTCTTTGAATATAAGGTTTCCGGCATTTGACGCTGATGATGTGATCTCTGTCATGCAGCGGGACAAAAAGGTAAAAGACAATAAGATGAATTTTGTATTGCCACGCGGGATAGGCAATTGTGTTATCACTGATAATATTACTAAGGTGCAGATAAAAACTGCGATCACAGAAGCACAAAAATAAGCGTAAGATAATTCTGATATTCAACGAATTACGAAAACTAAAGAAAACTTTCACAAATAGATATAACATGTTATTATGAAGAAAATTGAAACATTCTAAAAGGACAGAATTGCTTCTGGGTTGACAGCAGCAACATTTATCAAAATTTGTAGTACATAGTTATAAAATAGGAGGAGTATTCATGACAGATATTATCCAGTGGCAGTACCAGCAGAAGTTGATTACTGCAGATCAAGCAGCCAAATTGGTCAAATCAGGAGATTTGGTGCAATATAGTGAATTTGCAATGTTTCCCGATGCTTTGGATGAAGCTTTATCCAGGCGCATTGACGAGCTGGAGAATGTGACTATTAGAAGCGTAAGCTTTACCCAGGTTCCGAAACCAATCGCTGCTGATCCCGAACGCAGGCATTTTAACATGGAAGATTACCATTTCAGTGCTGTATCCAGATATTTACATGACCAGGACCTGTGTAATTATGTCCCTTTCACTTACCATCAGGGACCCAGGGTGATCAAAAAATATTTAGATATAGATATAGTCTTTATCATGGTAGGGCCCATGGATGCCCGCGGTTTTTTTAATTTAGGTCCCTCAAATTCAGTTACCCCTGCTGCGATGGATAAAAGTAAAATCATTGTTTTAGAAGTAAATGAATCGGTTCCCTTATGTCTGGGCGGCAATCAGGAATCCATCCACTTATCTTCCGTGGATTATATCGTAGAAGGCGGAAACCGACCGCTTATACAGCTTCCTCCGGTGAAGACCGCTGAAACGGATGAAAAGATCGCCCAGATCATCATGCAGGAAATAGAAGATGGAGCTTGCCTGCAACTGGGTATCGGCGGGCTGCCCAATGCTGTCGGAGCTTTGATCGCGCAAAGCGACCTGAAAGACCTGGGCGTTCATACGGAAATGCTGGTTGATTCCTATGTCGATCTATATAACCAGGGCATGATCACCGGGGCGAGGAAAACCATCGACAAAAATAAGATGGCATATACTTTTGCTATGGGTACCAACAAAGTATATGATTTTCTTGATAACAATCCGTTTTGTGCTTCTTACCCGGCTAATTATACCAATGACCCGCGTATTATTGCCCTCAATGATAAAGTGGTAGCCATAAACAACTGTCTGGAAGTTGACTTGTATACCCAGGTGTGTTCGGAGACAGCTGGTACCAGGCAAATTTCAGGTACCGGCGGCCAGTTGGATTTTATTTCCGGGGCGTTCAATTCCCATGGAGGGAAAGGATTGATTTGTATGAGTTCGACCTATACAGATAAAGAAGGAAAGATGCATTCAAGGATAAAACCGACTTTGTCACCGGGATCAGTGGTAACCGTACCGAGATCCATGAATCAGTATATCGTTACGGAATATGGGATCGCCCAATTTAAAGGAAAATCGACCTGGCAGAGAGCCGTATCAATCATTGAAATCGCGCATCCTGATTTCAGGGACGATTTGATCAAAGCAGCTCAGGATATGAAGATCTGGCGGCCAACCAATAAAATAGAATAAATAATCAGCTGGTTCAACTTTGAACAAATAAGAGAATGCCGGTTTTTTGTAGTAGAGTTGTCAGCGGTATGGTAAAATTTCTGAAAATACATTATGCCATGGAAGAGGGGAAAGACATGTCAGTTATTGAAGCCATGAAACTGGCCATTAATGAAGAAATAAAAGCAGCCAGTAAATACCGGGAACTGGCCGAAATTGCGGAAGATAATGAAACCAGGCTGCTATTTGAACAGTTAGCCCTGGAGGAAGATGCACATTATAAAAAACTTTCGGAAAGATTAAAAGCTTTGAAATTGATGAGTAATTAATTATTGATCAATGCGCAGCGGTGTTGTCCAATAAAAAACTGCTGACCAGTACAAAGATAAATAAAATCAATAAAGGTATTAACGAGATGAGCAAGTTCTTTTTGACATGCTCATCTTTTTTATCTTGAATATATTCCCCGACCAGGTGGGTACAATAGACGATATTTCCGGAAAATAGAAGCACAAATATCAATTGTATCCAGCCGGGAATTGCATGATAGGCATTAGCAGCCATAGCTTTCCATAAAGAATGGCTGTAATAGGCGATAACGATAAACTCAATGGCAGCAGCGGAGATTTGGAAAATAAGGCTTTGTCTCTGCATCGTCGCGTTTAATTCCAGCAGATCCCTGATCTTTTCCTGGGTGGTAATATTTTGCCGGCTGTTCATGATCTGAACCTTGCTTTCCACCACATCAATGGCAGCCTGATGACTTTGCATGGATACATCCAGAATTTCAGAAGAACTGAATAAATTCTCCAGACGTAATTGAAAAGGCTCCAAATACCTGGTGATGGCTTCGGGACTGAGAATCAAGGCCTTTTCTTCCTCCAACAGCCGGGTGATAATTTCAATCTCTGGTTTGATTTTATTGATCCCTTCCATGATGACATTTTTATTGCCGGCAGTGATCCCATATGATTTGGCCAATTCATTTAATTGTGATTCCAATTCATCCACTTGCTTCAGCTGGCTTTGACGGGCCACCAGATCAGTGTGTAAAACGATGCTCAAACTTTTATCGAGATTTTTGGTCTGTTTATCGATGGTCAAATGCCGTTCCCGATATAAATTGTCGATTAGATTCAATTGCAGCAGGCCTGCCTCGATCATGGGCAAACCGGCGGCCAGAAATTTTTCACAGATCTCGTCTTTTTGGGTCATTACACAAAGATACTGGGCATGTCCTCTGGGCCAGTATAATGCCATTCTTGATAATCGTCCATTGATCATTTTGATCTGGATCGCTTCTTTTCTATTTTTGAACAAAGCGGTTTTCAGTTCTGTGTAATCTTCACCATAAGCTGTCCACACCGTAACTTTGCCCAGGAGATTATCAGTTGTAAGAAGGGAAGAATTCTCAAGATCTTGCAGTAAACGATCGGTCCCATCTGTGGAACACGTTACCATTGAAAGGCGAACCACCAGTATATTGATATTGTTATTCTTGAATTGCAGGAAATAACTCTGCGCTGGTAAATTTTCCTCGTCAATTTCGCTGGAGGACGACTGGCAATAAATATCATGCTTATTCAAGTTAGATTGGAACACAGCAATAGAACCCGCATCTTCTTCCAGATAAAAATAATACCGGATCAAATCCAATGACATTCCCAGCCCCCCAGTTTTGCAATAAAAGATGGCTTTATTTTAGCATAAAAAAAGCAGAATAAAAGGTAAGTAGCGCATATTTTTCATAAGCCTAAGAAAGAGGATGCAAAATATTTCTAAATATGCTAAAATATTTTTACCTTCTACAAAATTTGCTATTAATATAATATTATTGGGAGGAAAATACCAAGAATTTGTTCCCGACTTATAGTATTGGCTTAATGTTAAACATAACCAGAAGCAACCATCAAACTATCATCGAAAACTTCGCCCGCAAAATACTCGCTCAAATCTTTTTCAACCAACGTTTCACGCCAATTGACAGGGATAGAATAGCTTTGTGTATAAACAGTCATTTTCAACCGGACCGACTGATTTATTTGCTGCGGTCAGGTTATGGCTACTAAAAATACGATTATCATATAAAACCAATAACGTTGCTATGATATAGAGATTTGGGGAGGATGGTAATGTTAAACATTTTGCATTCGCTGCGGAAAAAAATACTCCGGACAGCAGGTGACCATGGTACTTCCCTTATCGAAGTTCTGGCTTCCATGGTTATTGTTGTCCTTATTGTGCAGTTGACTTATATCATCGTTTTTTCCACCAGTCAGACAGCACGATCTGGTGATGTTACTGCCGCAAGTTATTATGCGGTCGCTTTGATCGAATCCGTAAAAGCAGAAGGGATCGACAGCGGATCACATCAGTTCGATGAGGATAACAGTTTCCATGGGATCAAGCCTCCGGAAGGAATGGAAGCCGAGGTCACCATAACTCCGGTCGAGGAAGAGTCACTTTTGTTTTTCATAGAAATCTCAGTGAACTGGATAGAAAGCGGGCAGCCGCGGCAGTTGGAAATGGCCAGTATTTTTAGAAGGGATATACAGTGATATGGATGGAGAAAAAGGTATAACAGCGGTTGAAGTGATCCTGACTTTATCATTATGGACGATCATTATGATTTTGCTTTTTAACATCCTTTTTTTTATAACCCGTGGGTATGCGATCAATGTGAAGGGGATGGATGCTCAATACAGCGCGCGAATGGTGGCATTCAATATCAATAGGGATATCAGAAGCGCCACGCAGATAGAGCTTGTGGGTGATGAAAAGATTATTATCCGGGGAGATGAAACCAGTGTTTCCTATTATCAGGAAAATGGGATCGTATACCGTCATGGCAAAGCGAAAATACCCATTGCGGAAAAGGTCATTATTCTGCGCTTCAATTGTCAGCATAACGTAATTCATTACTCCGTGATCACCGGAGAAGATGATTATCGATATGATCTTACAGTGGCTTGCAGTCCCAGGGCATTATTACCTTAACCAACAAAGGAGTGCTTATATGCGAGTGAATGACCAGCGCGGCAGCATACTTGTTTATTCCGTGCTTTTGCTTGCCTTTACGATCACCATCAGCTTAACCATGCAAAGCGCTGCTTTGATGGAATATAAGATGAGCCTGTACGAGCACCGGGCCAACCAGGCCAGAGAAATGGCTGAATCAGCTGCCTGGATGGCATTGGAAGAAATAAACAGGATTTTGCGGGATGATTTTACTTATCTTCAAGAATTACCCGAACAGATCATATTGGGTGACTGCGGGCCAACAGTTTTTAGTGAACATGGAAAGATAGAAGTCAGCAGTATTCGCCGTGAACAGCAGGATCAAAATTCCTGTACCTATAGCTATACAAGCAGCGGCAGCTATAAAGGGGCTGAAAAAACCCTGTATATAAAAGTATTGATCTGCTTTGATGAATATTATTATTTTCAAATAGATGCTGACGGAAATCTTCAGACTGTATTCAGCTACCGGGATTTTGTTGACCGGGGAAAGTTTATCAGTTTTGAAGAAGCCGAGTAAAATTGTGAGAATAGTATGATCCCACTGCATATAAGTGGGATCATACCAAAAAATATTAGTTCAGGGCTTTGACCAGAGCCTTTACATATGTATCATAAAGATCCTGATTCTTTAATAAAGCCTGGCGCATGGAGTAAGTCAGCTCAATCTGCACGCCTTTATCGTTGGCATTTTCGTTGCATATGTTATAGGTACTTGAACCACTAAGGCTGTTTTTGGGAATTGTTGTTTTGAAACCTGCTTTTTTAAGCTCAGCTTTGACCCTGGCAGCCAGTGCCTTGTCCCTGCCGCCAACAAGAGTTGTTTTGGATGATCCGCTGCAACCATGGATGGAAAGGGTCACTTCTGATTTGGTTACCAGAATTTTGGCTGTGGGCTCGTTGAATTTAGTGGAAGTAATGTGGAGTATGCCGTTATTGCTGCTCTTTATGCCCTCGAAAGTGTAAAGGTCTGCGCCGGTACGTTGGGCTACTGATTTTGCGAGTTTGGAGGTGCCGGTTTCGATGCCGCCGCCATGAATGGCGATAACCGCTGTTGATGAAGGACCATTATAAGAGGTTATCAGATAATCTTCACCTTTATCCTGACGGGCGGCTAACTTGCTGTAACTGCTGTAAACATCTGCCTGCACCGCAGTCGTCCAAAACAAAGGGGTCAATAACACGGCTAAAATGATTGCTCCGGTAAATTTTTTCCTCATACATGTCCTGCCTTTCTTTTTCTATTGACTCATTAAAAGTGCCTCTAAAGAGTGAGTCGTTTATTTTTTACCTTAAAATCGGCCTTCTTGTCAAAGTTAGGTTCTGGAAGGTGAGAAAAATTTAGGTTTTAAAAAACGACTCGACTTTTTATCTAAAGATGCATATAATAGATTTATAAATGATAATGATTATCAATATCGGGAGAAAGATATGAACAAAATCATCGAAGCAAAACTCAAGGAAAAAGATTATAAATTGACTGATCAGAGAAAAACTATTCTTGATGTCATGCTTAAGAACCCGGGAAAGCATCTGAGCGCCGAGGAAGTTTTTGAAAAAGCCAGAAAAAAATCACCTGGTATTGGCATCGCTACTGTTTACCGCACCCTGGAAAAGTTTACCGAGATCGGCGTTTTATATAAATCTGTTTTTGAAAGCGGTAAATTCAGATATGAAATTTATGATTCCGATATTCATCACCATCACCATCACCATCACCATCACCACATTATTTGTTTGAACTGTGGGAAGATAACTGAGGTAGAGGATGATTTATTAAACGACCTGGAAGAAAAAATTGAACGGCAGGGTTTTAAAGTGGTAGATCATGACCTCAAGTTCTTTGGATATTGTCCAAAATGTAACTAAAAAAATTTATCATTCAAATGATAATGATTATCATTATTGAATTGTTTCAGGGGAGCGTGTAAAAAATGGCTATAGCTATAATAGGAAATCCCAATGTAGGGAAGAGCGCGGTATTAAGCCGCCTTACTGATCGGCCTCTTTTAGTATCCAATTATTCTGGTACATCGGTGGAGATCACTGCCACTCAGCTAAAAAGTGCGGGAAAAATTATCGATATCTATGACACTCCTGGGATCTATTCGATCGAATGTGAATCAGCTGAACAGCAGGTTATTCGTGAACTGATTGATTCACAAAAAGTAGATTTGATTTTGAATATCGTTGATGCGGTGAATCTTGAAAGAAATTTGGTTCTGTCATATGAGTTGATCGAACTGGGTATCCCAATGGTTTTGGTGATCAACCAGATCGACCGGGCTCGGAAGATGGGCATCGAGATCAACTGCCAGCTTTTAAGTCAGGTTTTGAAATGTGAAGTGATCTGCTTTTCCGCGAATACCGGGGAAGGCCTGATGGAATTGATGGCATTGATGGATAACAAAGGAAACAAAGAGGGAAAAGGAAAAGAAAAAGGGCAACCAGTCACCATCATCAAAACGGAATTGACCGGCAACGGTTGTAGTGGCAATTGTGCCAATTGTTCCCGCGGTTTTCATGAGATCGATTCGGAAGACTTCAAAAGGGCTGAGAAAGCTGCCGACACTGCCCGCATGGTTACCAGGGAGATCCGTACAAAGTCTGGAAGGTGGATGGATAAAGCGGAACAAATCATTGATAAACCTTATTTGGGTACATTTATTCTTTTGTTTGTTGCTTATTTAGCTTTCCTGGCCCTGATGAAATTTATTGAGTTCAGCGAAGGGCCGGTCTCGGATCTGCTTGCACCGCTCAATTCTGCTATTGAAACTGTTATTCTGACTTATTTGCCGGATTCCGTTATCACGACGATATTGGCCAAAGCTGTTCCGGAAGGTTTGATCGTTCCTTTTACCATCATTATGCCGGCGATGTTAATGGTCAGTATCATTATGTCTTTACTTGAAGATACCGGGCTGTTGCCACGGTATTCGGTCGTCCTGGAAAGAGTGGGCAGCCTTTTCGGTCTCTCAGGGCAGGCAGTGATCCCGCTTTCACTGGGGTTCGGGTGTCGAACCCCAGCGGTTATGGCGACCAGAATACTCCCAAATCAGCAGCAGAGATTCATTGCGATCGTGCTGCTCAGTGTAGTGATACCCTGTGCTGCCACACTTGGCATCCTGGCCTCAGTCATTGCAACTTTTCAGGCTTCCTTGGCCGTGATAATGGTTACAATGATCATGACACTGATCATTATCGGTTATGTTTTAAGCCGTATTACGCCGGCGGAAGAAGTTTTTATTTATGAACTGCCGCCCTTAAGGGTCCCTTTATGGTCGAATCTTTGGATCAAGTTAAAGACGAGGTTTTCAGGATTCTTTACTGAAGTATTGCCGCTGTTGCTGGTTATGAGTATTGCGGTGCGTGCTCTCATTGAATCCGGACTGCTGAGTCATCTTCATTCCATAGAAAATGTGACCAGGGTATTATTCGGCATCCCGGCGGAAGCATTTATAGCAGTCCTGCTGACTATTTTTCAGCGTTATCTGGCACCACTTATCCTGCTGAATCTTGATCTCAGTGCCCGGGAAGCAACGATTGCCATCTCCATGATCGCACTATCGCTGCCTTGCCTTCCGGTCATGGTCATGACGGTCAGAGAAATCGGCTTTAAGGGACTGGCTAGAGTGCTGGCTATAGGGATGAGCACTTCCATATTAGTGGGGATCGTTTTAAATCTGTTGCTGCCTTAAACAAAGTAAAAAAGTGTGGAGGAATGATCGTGAAGTTAAAGGATATGAAACCAGGACAAAAAGCGAAAGTGATCAAAGTGAATCATGGCGGAAATCTATCCCGGCGCTTGTTCCAAATCGGAATTATGCCCGGAGTTGAATTGACTATGCTATCACAGCATCCATTTAAAGGACCCGTGGTCTTTGAATTAGGGAATGCCACTTTTGCATTGGGTCATAGAGCAGCAGGAGCAGTAGAGGTCCATACGCTTGAAAACAATTGATATTTTAAGTTTTTGTAAATGATTATTTGCGGTTAGACTTATTAGCTTAAGTTATGCTAAAATTACTTATAATTTATTGTCGATAAACTAGGAGGAGACAGAAATGCTGCGCTTGGAAAATTTGACATTTTCAGTTCACAATAATGGAGACAGCAAGCAGATCATATCAGATATAAATCTGGAGATCCAACGGGGGAAATTATATGGTATAACCGGTCCCAATGGCGGTGGGAAGACTACGCTGGCCAAGGTGATAATGGGAATCTTGCCCCATACCGCGGGACATATTTACCTGGATGGGGATGATATAAGTGATACGAATATTACGGAAAGGGCAAATATGGGTATTGCTTACGCCTTTCAGCAGCCGCCCCGTTTCAAGGGACTGACGGTTGAAGATCTGGTCAAAATAGCCCAGCCTAAACTGAGCAGTTTATCAGTGCGGAAACGAATGCGGGATGTGGGTCTATGTCCGGAGGATTATCTTGACCGGGATATGGGTTCCGGGCTGAGCGGCGGAGAAATGAAGCGAATAGAGATCCTTCAGATATTGGCCCGCAATGCGAAACTGGCGATTTTTGACGAACCGGAAGCGGGAGTTGATCTATGGACAATTCAAAGATTAGTCGATATTATCGTTGGAAAATATCAGAATAATCCGGAGGCAGCAGCGATTTTGATCACCCATAATCGTAATATTTTACCGATATGTGATGAAATCGTGGTGATTGAAGATGGGAAAATAAAACTTCAGGGACATCGGGATGAAGTCTGGCCATTAATTAGAGATGATATAGTTTGTCAGGTGCAAGATACATGCAGAGGTGAAGAAATTATATGAAGCTGGAAGAATTGGATAAAAACTTACTCAATACCATCAGTGATTTAAAAGACATCCCTAAAGGTGCAGTTAATATTAGAAAAGACGGACAAGCCATATTCCGCCACTCGTCACCTAACATTGAAATAAAGACCGGAGAAAGCGGCGGGCTGCTGGTAGAAATCAAACCAGGCACCAAAAACGAAACGGTGCATGTGCCGGTCATCCTTACCCAAACGGGATTCAATGATGTGGTTTATAATCAGTTCATAGTCGGAGAAAATGCTGATGTCACTATTGTGGCGGGATGCGGCATTCATAATGACAGTCATGGGCGTTCACGTCATGAAGGTCTGCATGAGATCATCGTTAAAGAAGGTGCTCGCTTAAAATATGTTGAGAAGCATTATGGCGAAGGCAGCGGGACCGGCGAAAAAGTTTTATATCCGACCACTAAGATCACCGTGATGAAGAATGCCATAGCTGAAATTGAAACAGTCCAAATAAAAGGTGTAGATGATACGATCAGAATAACCGAGGCATATATCCATGAAAAAGGCAGTTTGAAAGTGATAGAGCGGCTGATGACCCATGGTGGGCAGAATGCTGTATCCGAGATAATAATCAACATTATAGGGCAAGGCGGCAGCGGGCAGATCCTGTCACGTTCAGTTGCCAAGGACAGTTCAACACAGGTATTTAAAGCAGCATTAGTGGGGAAAAATGAGTGCCTGGGTCATGTTGAATGTGACGCGATAATCATGGACAAGGCCACAATTAAAGCAGTTCCGGAACTGATAGCCGAGGATTCAGAAGCAGTCCTGACCCACGAAGCTGCGATCGGGAAAATTGCCGGTGAACAGTTGATCAAGCTTATGTCACTGGGTTTAACGGAAGAACAGGCAGTGGATACAATTTTGGAGGGCTTCTTAAAATAACTTTTGATATGGTGGTATAACGTATGAATCTTAATTTGTTTAAAACCTATGTGCGAGTGGTAGAAACCCAGAATTTATCCAGGACTGCTGAAGAGTTTGACTTGTCGCAGCCCGCGGTGACCAAACAAATTCAAGCGCTGGAAGACATGTACGGAGTTTTATTGCTTGAGCGTTCAGGCCGTAAACTGAAAACCACTGAAGCAGGCGAAACATTATATGAATACGCCAGAGAGATCCTTAAAGTCATGGACAGGACTGCAAAAGCAATGGAAGAAGTATCAGACAGCCGTAAAGGTAGCTTGTATTTAGGTGCCAGCACGATCCCTGGTCAATACATACTGCCATATATTATTAAAAAGTTTAAAGATAAAATGCCCAATATATCAATCAGCATGGATATAGCTGATACTGAAAAAATCGTCAATCGTGTAGCAGACCGGGAAATCGACGTGGGGATCGTTGGGGGCTGGATCAATAGCCGCAAAATTGAAGGTTATAGCTGGCTGGAAGATGAACTGGTATTGATCGTTCCGGAAAATCATCGCATGGCGCAACGCGATAATAGCAGCAAAGGGGTCAGAGTGACGGATCTACTCCATGAAAGATGGATATTCCGGGAAAAAGGGTCAGGGACCAGAAAAGCTGCCGAAGAGTTGCTGCTAAGCAATGGCATCAGGAACGAAGCGTTAAATATTTATTTGGAGGCAGGAAGCACTGAAGCTGTATTGGCAGCTGTCGAAGCAGGAATGGGTATATCGATCATTTCCAGCTGGGCGATCAAAAAGCTGGATGAGCACCGTAAAATAAAAAGTATCGGCATTGATGATGCCAATGCCAAAAGACTTTTTTATGTGGTATATCCCAAGCAGAAGACCAGACGAAAATCAGTAGAAGCTTTTCTCGGCTATATCAAGCAGCTTGATGAAATTCCGGGCAAATAGACTGGTTGACTTATCGAAGGTGGTTTTAACATAAATCACCTTTTTTGTTTGCGCTTTAAAGAGCTATTTACTGTTGCTGGGACCTAGCCTGGCGGGTGCTGATCGATAAGAGCAAGATTCGAATATTTGACACCTTTCTTCAAGAACCAGGTGAGTGTTATTTTTCTTGATTTTATAAATCGATTCGATATAATAAATCTATTGCTTGAAAATAAATAAGCTGGGGGTATTAACAGATGTTGCCATTACCGAAGAAATATTTTATAACTGCTGCCTCGGCCGAAGGGAATACTAAATTAACAGCCTTTGATGGAGCGCTGCTTAAAGCCCGGGTGGGAAATACCAATTTATTGAGAGTCAGCAGCATACTGCCGCCCGGCTGTGAATATTGCCCTGACTTGATCATTCCTGCCGGTTCTTTACTTCCTATTGCCTATGGGGCCATTACCAGCACCGAACCCGGCCAGTTGATATCGGCTGCAGTGGGGGTGGGGATAAAAAAAGACAGTTTCGGCGTAATTATGGAGTTTTCCGGTCACTGCGGCAAAACGGAGGCTGAAGCAGTGATCAGGCAAATGGTAGAAGAAGCTTTCAGTATGAGAGGTTTGGAACTGGATGAAGTCAAGATCGCCAGTACTGAACATATTGTGGAAAAAATCGGCTGTGCCTTTGCTGCAGTTCCACTGTGGTACTAAGATTGTATTCCTTAAATGCGATACTAAAGGAGGAAATTTAGTGGATCTATGGGTAACTGAATATCAAACCCCATCCCTTGGCTTTGCCTGTAAAGTAAAGGAGACCCTGGCGGTAGAACAAACGCCCTTTCAGTTTTTGTCAGTAGTAGATACCGAACAGTTCGGCAAAATGCTGTTATTGGACGGCATGGTCATGACGACAGAAAAAGATGAGTTTATATACCATGAGATGATCACCCAGATAGCGCTCAATTCTCATCCCCATCCGGAGCAGGTTTTGATCATTGGCGGCGGGGATGGAGGAGCATTACGTGAAGTCGTCAGACATCCGCTGGTGCAAAAAGGTACCCTGGTGGAGATCGATGAAAGAGTGGTAGAAAACTCTAAAAAGTATTTTCCGGATCTAGCCTGCTCTTTTGCTTCGCCTAAGGCGGAGGTGATCATTGCGGACGGCATTGAATATATCAAAGGCCAGACCAATCAATATGACATTATACTCATTGACTCAACTGAACCGGTAGGACCTGCAGTGCAGCTTTTTCTCCCGGAGTTTTATCAGGCAGTCTACAACGCTTTAAAAGCTGATGGTATGATCGTGGCCCAGAGCGAATCTCCATTTTTTAATGCAGATGTAATCAAAATGGTGTATGACGGCATCAGCAGTACCTTTCCTGTCACCAAGCTTTATCTGGCCAATGTTCCCACTTACCCCAGCGGTTTGTGGAGTTTTACTGTTGGATCCCGGCAATATGACCCGGAGATCATATTATCAGCCCCGGAGGGACCCAAAAAATATTATACGCAAGATGTCCACCAGGCAGCCTTTAAGCTACCGGCTTTTGTAGAGGCAATCATTGGACTGGAACGATAGCATGGAAAAAGTTGATTACCTGGAACAAAAAGCGATCTTTATGGATAGCAATAATGAACTGGATAAAAGTGATAAAGTATTATTCGGTATTCCCATGGACAGCACTACCAGTTTTCGCCCCGGAACCAGACTGGCACCTTACAGGATCAGGGAAGTATCAGAAGGTATTGAAGAATTTAGTATTTACCAGAAAAAAAGCCTGGCGGAACTGGATTTTTTTGATGCCGGTGATTTGATCAGCCCCTTTGGGAATGTTTTGGAGACCCTGAGAAGAGCAGAACAAACAGTTGCTTATTTTTTGCAGCAAGGAAAAAAATTATTTGTAATGGGCGGAGAACATCTGGTCTCACTGCCGGTAATCAAAGCGTATCACCGCTTTTTTCCGGAATTGGTTGTGATACAGTTGGATGCCCATGCTGATCTGCGCGAAGATTATCTGGGGGAGAAAATGTCCCATGCAACAGTCATGCGGCAGGTCGCTGAATTACTGGGAGAAAAAAGAGTATTCCAATTGGGTATACGATCCGGGACCCGTGAAGAATTAGAATATGCAGAAAATAACACCTGTCTTTATTTGGACCAGTTCGCTTCTGTGATTGAGGAAGTAAAACAGAAAATAAAGGATCGTCCAGTCTATATTTCCCTTGATATTGATATTTTGGATCCAGCTTTTGCCCCGGGGACCGGTACACCTGAAGCTGGAGGAATCACTTCACGTGAACTTCTGACGGGACTGTTGCAGTTCCGTGATTTGAATGTAGTAGGTTTTGATTTAGTGGAGATATCACCGCCCTATGACCCCGGTGATAATACAGCTATACTTGGTGCAAAAATAATCAGAGAAGCGCTTTTAGCTTACTGATTAAAATGTTTGGAAAAAAGAATTATTTTAAACATAAGATCAATAAGGCTTGCCGGCTTACACAGCTTAAGAAGTTTCCTATTGGGCAGCTGCAGAAAGGAAGAAAATGATGAAAAAGAGCTTTGTGACTGGGCTGCTGATGATTTTGTTGCTGCTGATCATCGGCTGTGGTACCGGAGAAATCGGCAGCAATGAAAAAACTGCGCCTTCTACTTCGAAAACAGATGAGACGTTTACTTTGCTTTTGACCCGTGACTGGGGCGGGGAGGTTTTGGACACACAAAACGTGAAGATCGAACCGGAACACGATCTACTGGAGTATATGCAGGAGGAATGGCAAGTTACGACCGGCAGTGGCGGAGGATTCATAAAAGGCATAAATGGTCTGGAATCTGTCAGTATATCCGGGGACAGTTATGATTGGTTTTTCTACGTAAATGGAGAAGCAGCACAGACAGGTGCAGAACAGGTTGAGCCCAAGGCAGGGGATACGATTTATTGGGATTATCACCAATGGTCTTCTTCATCCGGATACATTGAGGATCCCGATGGTTTTCCTTCAAAATAAGCTGAAATTGATCAAAACTTGATTAAAACAAACATAAAAAAGGCTGGGACGTATCCCAGCCTTTACTGTCTATAACAGGGGAATCAAAAAGCCGTCAGGCCCAATGGATAAACGTATATGTCATGGGTATTTGACTTCTTATTAAAAGTGAAAACCTCCTTTAAAAAGTCATACGTGTTTTCATAATCATCTTCACCAGCATCGTCGGGTAAGACAAGGCGAAATAGTGAAACCGGCACTTCCATCCAGTTTAAAAGTCTTAATTCCTGTAACCCTTCCTCCAGAAAGGCCAGATCTTCAAGCGGGATGGAAAATGGTGCCCGGGATTTACTCTTGATATGTGTTTCAAGAAGGTAAATGAAAGACTTTAACCTTTCTTCTTTTTCCGGACTGATCGCATATTGAAACAGGACATCATATAAATTTTGGGCCAGAATAATTGAGGTTACATTGGGCAGCAGCAGGTGGGGTTCGTTTTCCAAGAATCCCAGCTTAAATGGTTTGATCATGTTTGTTCACTCCGCTTTCCATATAGATAGCTAAATTTTACCTGTTTACATTGTTGCAGACAACTGTTAATCGGTTTTCTCAGTAGTTATTATGCCGTTTTTGTACAAATCATAATTATAAATGCCGATCCCTGCCATAATGACAAAACTGCCTAACAGGAATGGAAGGGTTATTGTTTCGTGCAGAAGCAGAAAAGCCCACAATATTGCCAATGGCGGTTTAGCGAAGAAAATCAGCGAACCCGTCCCTGCCGGCAGGAATTTGAGCCCGTAAAGGAATAAAACATAAGCGACGATGGTCAGCATAATGGTAATATAAAGCATTTGGGGCAGAACGGAAAGATCGAATCGCAGCAAAGGGATTTTTAAAAATATCAAGACCGGCATTAAAAAAAGAGCGCCGATTATAAAGGAGAAGCTATTTACAATTAGACCGCCCAGTTTATCAGAGGTGGATTTGGCTAAGACAATATATAATCCGTAACCGGCGGCAGACAAGAGTGCTGCCACAATTCCCACCAGGTCGGTGGACTGAAAAAATATTTCCGTATAAAAGATTGCCACCATACCTGCCGCCCCCAGGAAAAGCCCCACTAATTTTACCGCGGATAGTCGCTGGTGGTAGATAAGATAATCGAAGAAATTAGCAAAAATCGGGTTGGTGCAAAATAATACTGCTACCAGACTGGCATTTACATACATAAGACTTATGTGCAGCAGGGAAACGCTGAAAGTTACATTAACTATACCAAGAACAGTAATTTTAATATAATCATGGCGGGACAGGTGCAGCTTGCGTTTAGGCATTGAAAAGAGGGCCAAGGGCAGCATCAGTAATCCTGCCGCCAGAAAACGCAGAAAATTAATTTGCAGAGGGTGAATGTCAAAAGTAATGGTTTTGCTGACAAATTCCAAGGTGCTAAACAACAAAACCGTAAGTACGAGGGATAGATAGCCAAGTGTGCGATTGTCAGAGAACATAAAAATATCTCCTAAATCCTGTCAGTGTATTATCTATTTGGAATTATTCAGCAGTAAAGTCAAGGATTATAAACAATTTGACCAATACACTATGCTGATAATGGTTAACGCTACTGAAAAGCTTTATATAGAACTATAGCACTTTTGAAATGCAAGTAAAATAAAGCTTATAATAATATAGTAATATAATATTATCGTGGTACACATTCTTATATGCTTAATTCTGGATAACTCATCCAGAAACGGGGGAACCAATACTTTGGGGTGAATCCAGTTGAAAACTGGTAGGGCGCCCTGGCCCAAACCCGACAGCTAACCTCGTAAGCAATTCCTAAGGGGAGAATGGGGATTACAGCTTTCTTCTTAAACACATGAGATTTAATCAAAAGCAAACGTATCCTCTATTTTCTATGTAAGTATAACTATTTGTGTGTAAGTATACCTATTTGTGTATCAGCCCAATGCTAACACTAACATTAGGGCTTATTTTACTATGGCTTTTGCCTTATTTTTGGAACAGTGTCGTTGAACTTTGAAAGGGGGACTGAAATGTCGAAAATAGAAATTAATAATCTGACTAAAATATATGGGAACAGCCCCGAAAAAGCTATGGAACTATTTGATAAAGGTTATAACAATAGCGAGATACGCAAAGAAACTAAACAGGTTGTAGGAGTTAGAGATGCCAGCTTCTCAGTAAATGAGGGGGAAAGTTTTGTTATAATGGGCCTTTCCGGCAGCGGAAAGTCGACTTTGTTGAGATGTATTAACCTTTTAATTAAGCCAACCCGGGGACAAATATTAATTGATGGTGAAGATGTAGCTAAAGTTTCGGGCGATAGGTTAATGCAGCTTAGAAGGAATAAGATGAGCATGATCTTTCAAAAGTTTGCTCTCCTGCCTAATAGAAGAATATTGGACAATGTGGCTTATGGTCTGGAAGTTCAGAATCTGTCTAAAATCCAGCGTTATGAAAAAGCGCGCGAAGCCATTGCTCTGGTAGGCCTACAGGATTGGGAAGATGCTTATCCGCATAATTTGAGTGGAGGTATGCAGCAGAGAGTTGGTATTGCCAGAGCCCTGGCGACTGATCCGGATATACTGCTGATGGATGAACCCTTCAGTGCTCTGGATCCTTTGATAAGACAGGATATGCAGGATGATTTGCTGGCATTACAGGAAAAACTCCACAAAACTATAATATTTATAACCCACGATTTGGACGAAGCCCTTAAGATTGGCGATAATATTGCCTTGATGAAGGATGGTGTCATTGTTCAGAGCGGAGCTCCGGAGGAAATTCTTCTGTCACCGGCATCTGATTATGTAGCCCGTTTTGTAGAAAATATAAATTGGTCTAAAGCTTTGACTGCTTCTGCAGTAATGGTTAAACCCCGGGTTGTTTTTTATCCCAAAGATGGACCGATGACAGCTTTAAGGAGCATGGAAAAACATGGTATATCTTCTCTGTTCGTAGTTGACAAGTCAACACACCTTATAGGATATGTAACTGCTGATGATGCATACAATGCTGTGGAAAATGGCATTAAGCAGCTGGATAGTATTATTCAAAGGGATATGCCAATTTCGGCCCCCGATACAGTCCTTTCTGAATTACTGGAAGTTTTAGCTAATACTAAGATACCTCTGGCAGTAGTTAATGAGACTAATGAATTAAAAGGTGTTTTAGTAAGAGGTTCAGTAATTGCAGGTTTGGCTGGAAACAGAAGGGATGTGAGTGAATAGATGAATTCGCAAGCACTTATTTTCAGTATCAAATCATTTTTTAGCGAGGGCATTCCGCGCATTCCTTTAGGTGACTGGACTGATTTGGCTATAGCATATCTACAACTAAATTTTCGCGATACAACTCAGGCAATTTCAGGGTTTCTCGAAGTATTGATCAAAGCTCTTCAGAATGGACTGATAAGCATTCCCCCGCTGGTGTTAATTATCATAATTGTTCTGTTAGCCTGGCGGATAGCCGGTAAAAAAATAGCGATATTCAGTCTGTTAGGATTTTTGTTTATTGTTAATATTGAGTTATGGGATGTTACCATGCAGACTCTGGCCATGGTTTTAGCGGCGGTTCTTATGTGTATCATACTTGGATTGCCGCTGGGTATTTTGATTGCCAAAAATGAAACTGCTTATCGCATCATAGCGCCTATTTTGGATTTTATGCAAACCTTGCCTGCTTTTGTTTATTTGCTTCCTGCCATTCCGTTTTTCGGTCTGGGGGTAGTACCAGCAGTTATAACTACCTTGATTTTTGCTTCTCCGCCGATTGTCAGACTAACCTATCTGGGGCTTAAGCAGGTACCGGAAGAATTATTGGAACTGGGTAAATCCTTTGGGTCAACATTTTTCCAAATGCTTTTTAAAATTGAATTGCCTCTTGCCAGATCAACTATTATGGCAGGAATAAATCAATGTATAATGCTATCACTTTCTATGGTAGTTATTGCGGCGATGATTGGTGCTAAAGGACTGGGAGGCATTGTGTGGACTGCTATTCAGACCCTTAATTTAGGCATGGGTTTTGAGGCTGGTGTTGCCATAGTTATTCTGGCTATCGTATTAGATAGAATAACCAGCGGCTTAGGTAAATCTTAATAAATGAAAGGAAGGGAAGAAAAGAAAAAGGAAAAGAAGAAAGGAAGGGGATTTAAATGAAAAAAATGAGAAATCGTAAGTTTATTATAGTTTTAACTGTAATAACGATGTTAACGTTCGGTATTGTTGGTTGTGGAGGCCATTCTGACCCAGGTACTGATTCACAGCAAACAGATAAGAATGTACGTCTACTCTACGTACAATGGGCATGTGCATCAGCAGAAACACATATTATGGCTGAAATTTTGGAAAATTACATGGATTATGAAGTTGAAATCATGGATGTTGCAGCTGCTGCCATGTACCAGGGACTTGCCAGTAAGGAGGGAGATGCAATCTTTACTGCCTGGCTTCCATTAACTCATGGAGATTATATGGAACAATTAGGTGACCAGCTTGAAGATTTGGGTCCTAGTATGGAAGGGGCCAAAATTGGTCTGGTAGTACCGAAATATGTAACTATTAATTCGATAGAGGAAATGAAATCAGTAAAAGATAAGTTTGATGGAGAAATAATTGGTATTGATCCGGGAGCAGGAATCATGCAAGCCTCAACACAAGCTTTAACTGATTATGCTCTTGATTATGAACTGGTGGAAGGCAGTGAAGGAACCATGATCATGTCACTGAAAGAAGCCATTGAAAATGAAGAATGGGTCGCAGTAACTGGCTGGAGTCCGCACTGGAAATTTGCCACCTGGGACTTGAAATATCTGGAGGATCCCAAAAACGTTTATGGTGAAGAAGAAACTATTAACACCATAGTCAGACTGGGATTAAAAGAAGACATGCCTGATGCATACGAGTTATTTGATAATTTTGCCTGGTCTCCGGAGGATCTTGCTGGTGCAATGGGAATGGCTGAAGAAATGGGAGATCCGGTTGCAGCAGCCAAACAGTGGGTTGAAGAGAACCAGGACCTGGTGCAGAGCTGGCTGCCCGCAGAATATAAAAGCTAATTTAATAATTAATATATCAACATAAAAAACAGGAGGCGCCTCATAGCTCCAAAAGAGCTGAGGTCAGCCTCCTTTTCTTATTGATGTCTTATTGATTAAAATAATTTATCCGCATAGCCTCACGTACTTCATACATAGTATCCTGAGCGACTGCCCTGGCTTTATTGGTTCCGTCATAAAGTATCTCCTTTACCAAAGGCATATTATTTGCAAATTTGCTTCTTCTTTCCCGCATAGGAGCCAGTAACTGTTCCAACTGACCAAACAGCCGGTTCTTGCAGTCAACACATCCAATCGAGCCCTGGAGGCAATTCGCTTCAATTTCTGAAACCTCGTTCTTATTGAATATTTGTTGATATTGGAATATGGTGCAAATATCCGGATGGCCGGGATCATTTTTTCTGATCCGGGCCGGGTCAGTAACCGCGCTTCTGATTTTGCTTTTGATCGCATCTGAACTATCTGAGAGGAAAATAGCATTATTTAAACTCTTACTCATTTTGGTTTTACCGTCCAGACCTACTAAACGGGGAACATCCCCTACTAAAGTATCCGGTTCCACCAGCACAGGTCTATATAAATCATTGAAACGGCGTACGATTTTGCGGGCTAATTCCAGATGCGGGATCTGATCTTCACCGACTGGGACCAGATGCGCTTTAAAAATTGCAATATCAGCTGCCTGACTTACCGGATAACCGAGAAATCCATAGGTCATATCTTTAAAACCGTGCTGGGCGGCCTCACTTTTAATCGTAGGATTATGCCTTAAAACATTGACCGAAGTATAAAGAGAAAAATACATGGTGAGTTCAAAAAGCTCGGGAATCATACTTTGAATCAATACCGTTGATATTTCCGGATCGATACCTACAGACAGGTAGTCCAGAGCAATGGTAAAAATATTTTCCGCTAAGTTTTCATCTTTTTCCCAGTGGGTAGTAAGAGCCTGAACATCGGCGATCAAGATAAAACTGTCATATTCCTTCTGCAGCTTCACACGATTGGCCAAGCTACCGACATAGTGTCCAAGGTGCAGATTACCGGTTGGTCTGTCTCCAGTCAATATCCTTTTTTTACTGTCTGTCATTTCAATTTCCTCCCTGTGGTTGTAGCTACGTAACCTAAAATAACATTATACAGGAGGAACTTCAAGATTACACGAGCTGATTGCCATTAACACAATAATTTATTGCTAATATTTACAAGAATATTAAATTATAATAATATTAGAAGATAAAATTTCACATGATGTAATATATAAAATAGTCGAGATTAGTCTGGAAAGGAGTACATAAGGATGACAGAGTTGAACAATTTCTTATGTTTCAACATGCGGGCGGCAATGAAAAAAATAGATAAAAATCTGGGGCAGCAGTTGGAACCTTTCGGAATCAGCATTCCCCAATCCTTTATTTTAAAGAGCCTTTTGGAGGAAGATGGCACCACTTTAAAGGAGATCGGCAATCGTACTTTGATCGACAGTTCGTCTATGACTGTGTTGGTGGATAAACTTGAAAAAGATAAATTGGTGGAACGAAAGCTGGATGCCCAGGACAGAAGAGCTATCAGGATATTTATTACCGAATCTGGCCGGGAACTGGCAGAGGAAGTGCTGGAAATTGCCAATAATTTTAATAAAAAAATTACTGCATTGATCGATGAGGGAAATAAAGAAACCTTTTTGCGTGGGGTCAACAGTATTATAAATGGCCTGGAATAGCAATCGTGAATCGCAATAAGATCACGTACAGCTTTTCAACATTTTTTGCATATATTAATGTTACTTAGCAAGTACTTGTATTGCAGTCTTATGGCTTGCATTGCAGGATGATTTCTTTCGCAAAATTGATTGACATGGCAAATCAATATGCTAAAATTCTACATGTATCTTTTTGGATAAAGGAGGTTTGGGAAATCAACCGAACAATTCAGAAGGGAGGCGACATTTTGCAGTCTTTAGGGCGACATGTATTAGCAGAAGTGTATGGATGTCGATTCGAAGTGTTGAATGATATCAAACAGGTTGAAGATATCATGGTCAACGCAGCTTTGGAGGCTGGCGCCGAAATAAGAGAATTTGTGTTTCACAAATTTAGCCCTCAGGGGGTAAGCGGAGTAGTTGTAATATCAGAGTCGCACCTGGCAATTCATACGTGGCCGGAGCTGGGTTACGCCGCCGTTGATGTATTTACTTGCGGCCAAAAAGTTAACCCATGGGATGCCTGCAATTATGTGGCCGAAATGTTTGGCGCAGAACATGTTGATGCATCCGAAGTAATCAGAGGGTTACCAACGCGCACAAAGGAACGCCTGGTGGTAAATATTTAGGAGGGATACTATTTTAGTAGACCGAAGAAGCTTAATATCACACAAAGATTAACAGACCTTGCTTTTTGTTATCAGGAAAGCAAGGTTTTGTTTTTGAAATTGGTAATCAACTTAACTTTTTTTTACCTGTTTGTCTTTAAATATAATAATGATAAGATAATGTTAGGATTTTTGAAGATTATGCGATCTAAATAACACCAACGTATTCATGAGGCTTTCATACATTGGAGAGGAAGAGGGAGATGAAATTACTTAATACTTCTGATTTAGTTAACCAACTGCCAGAGATGGACAAGGTGTTCAAAGCAACCATTGAGCCCTGGTGGGAGGAGATCTATCCTTATTATCAGCAAATGCAGGAAGAAACCATTTGGAAAGCTTTGCCGCCAGTTACAATAGCGGCTTTCGAATATCTGGGTTGTGATCATCAAAGTGTGACGTTTGCCAATATTTTTCGCATTGCTTATTTTGGCAACTATATCCACGCTACTGTCAAAGATGAGGAAGAAGGACAGCAGCACAACCGGGAACTACAGTTTTCTATCTTGATTGGCGATTTTTTATTCGGGAGACTTTTAAAATTATTGGTGGAAGCTGATCAAAAAAGAGTTATGATGCCATTTGCTGCAATGATATGCACCATCAATGAAGGCAGAGTAATGAAACATAAAATGAGCGCAGTTGCCGAACAGACAATTGAGAAAATATATGCCCCTTTTTATGAATTGATTTTTTTATCAGCGGGGTTTCTTACTAATAAAGACCGGGAATTCCGGGATCTATACCGGCAATTAGGGCTCAATCTGGGGATGGCCATTGAACTGGCCAATCATCCCGCTTTGGCGGAGCAGGCTTATAAATACATAGCAGCAGCCTCGGGACAGTTTAAACAGATCAACCAGCGATATCACCTATCCAATAGCCGGCTGGAAAATATGATCAGTGAAATCAGTCATTTCCTGCCAGAAACCGGGACGGCAGCTGTAATATGACAATAAAGTTAGGATGAGCGGGGGTATATTGGTTGGCTTATAAAAATTTGCAGGAGTTTATAAAAAAACTGGAGCAAGAACGGGAACTGGTAAGGATCAAAACCCTGGTGGATCCTGAACTTGAAATTACTGAAATTACTGACCGGATCAGCAAAAAACACGGACCGGCTTTGTTGTTTGAAAATGTCAAGGGCTCATCCATGCCGGTATTGATCAATGCTTTTGGCAGTGACAAGAGAATGGCGCTGAGTCTTAATACGGATCAACTGGACAGTATCGGACAGGAAATAACTGATTTGCTGGCGATGAAAGATAACATGCCGCATTCTATGATGGATAAGTTAAGGATGTTGCCTAAGTTAGCTGAATTAGCTTCTATGTTACCGCGTATGGTAAAAAACGCCCCTTGCCAGGAAGTTGTAGATATGGACCCCGACCTTAATAAGTTACCGATTCTTAAATGCTGGCCTGAGGATGCAGGCAGGTTTATTACCCTGCCCCAGGTTTATACCAAGGATCCTGTGACCGGTCAAAGGAATGTTGGGATGTACCGCCTGCAGGTTTACGACGATAAAACCACCGGTATGCATTGGCATACGCATCACGATGGAGCAGACAATTACAGGAAAAATAAGGACACAGGCAAGCCCATCGAAGTGGCAGTTGCCCTGGGAGGAGACCCGGCTATCACCTATTCAGCTACAGCTCCCTTGCCGCCGGGCATTGATGAATTGATATTTGCCGGTTTCCTGCGGAAAAAGCCGGTTGATTTGGTTAAATGCAAAACGATAGATATGGAAGTTCCGGCGGATGCAGAAATTGTTATCGAAGGGTATGTAGATCCTTCAGAGATGCGTATAGAAGGGCCTTTTGGTGATCATACCGGCTATTATTCACTGGCCGGTGAATACCCGGTATTTCATGTGAAATGTATTACCCATCGTGTCAAAGCTGTCTATCCTGCTACCATCGTGGGTAAACCTCCGCAGGAAGACTGTTATATGGCTTTGGCTACGGAAAGGATATTTTTGCCTTTGCTGAAATTCCAGCTGCCCGAAATCATAAATATGCACCTGCCGATGGAAGGTGTATTTCATAACTGCGTATTTGTGTCGATCAAAAAAACCTTCCCCGGCCAGGCTAAAAAAGTTATGAGTTCGTTATGGGGAACAGGCCAGATGATGTTTGCCAAATTTATTATCGTTGTTGACGAAAATGTTGATGTGATGAACGCCTCGGAAGTCATGTGGAAAGTCTTTAACAATGTTGATCCCAAAAGGGATACCATGATCGTGGAAGGCCCCCTTGATGTGCTGGACCATTCGGCCCCTTTGGCTTTGGTGGGTTCAAAAATGGGGATCGATGCCACCAAGAAAATGGTGGAGGAAGGTCATCCCCGCGAATGGCCGGAAGATATCGTTATGAGTCGAGATATTGTTGAACTGGTTAAGAAAAAGTGGAGTGAATATGGCATTGAATAGAGTAAAGGCTTTTTTATCCCTGATCGATTTTGGTCATACTTTATTCGGGTTGCCTTTTGCTTATTTAGGTGCTTTTCTGGCAGCTTTTTCAATTTACCAAGGATGGCCGGCAATTTATGATCTGTTTTGGATCACGATAGCGATGGTTGGTGCCCGGACAGCTGCCTTATGTTTAAACCGGGTAATCGATCTGAAAATAGATATTGCCAACCCTCGAACTGCAGACTGGATATTGCCTTCGGGCAAATTACCTGTAAATCTCATCTGGATCATGGTGTTTGTCTCTCTGGCGGTGCTCATATGGGCATCTGCCAGATTAAATCCTCTATGCCTCGCCCTCTCCCCTCTGGCAGTCGTGATCCTTTGGCTTTACTCCTACACGAAACGATTCACCTGGCTTTGCCACCTTTTTTTAGGTATGGCGATCGGGATAGGACCTGTTGGGGCATGGTTTGGAATTACCGGTGCCTTTTCTTTGCTGCCGCTGATACCAGGTGCAGCTGTGATGTTCTGGATAGCGGGATTTGATACCATGTATGCCTGCCAGGATATAGAATTTGACCGCCAGCACCACCTGCATTCAATTCCTGCCCGTTTTGGTGAAAAAGGGGCTTTATTTTTGTCTGCCCTGTTTCACATGCTGACGATCGTGTTTTTGCTGATGACCGGTATTATTTTCGAACTTGGTATCTGGTATTATATCGGGGTAGGTTTTGCTTCGATGATATTGATTTATCAGCATCTGATCGTGAAACCCGGTGATTTGACCAGAGTTGGCTATGCTTCATTCAGTATCAATCATTATATGGGCTTGATTATTTTTATCATGACGCTGATCAATATTTTCTTGCTGATTTAAGGGCAATATATTTAAAAACAGCCTACGGGAGGGGAATATCAAATGACGAAATATATAATTGCCTTGACCGGGGCCAGTGGAGTCGTATATGGTATCGAACTGGCCCGGCAGCTACTTATACAGGGGATAGAGATACATCTGATTGCCAGTGATCCAGCCATTATCGTTATAGAGCAGGAATTGGGCTGGTCTTTTCTTAATACAACGGAAGAAACTTTTAAAAAATATCTGCCCTATGAGCATTTATTTGTTTATGAAAACAAAAATATTGCTGCGCGGATCGCCAGCGGATCATTCCTGACCGACGGCATGGTCGTCATTCCCTGCACCATGGCCAGCGTGGCAGCAATCGCTCATGGATATGGGCGTAACCTGATAGAAAGGGCGGCAGACGTAATACTGAAGGAAAAGCGCCCTTTGTTTATCGTACCGCGTGAAACCCCATTGAGTGCAATACATCTTCGTAATATGCTGGTTTTAGCCGAGATGGGAGTCAGTATCATACCCGCGATGCCTGCTTTCTATCATTGCCCTCGCAATATTGATGATATGATCGCTTTTATGGTGGGCAAAGTTTTGGATGCAATGCATATTGAACATGACCTTTTTACTCGTTATGATAAATAGTGGGACAAATAGCAATAGTATGAGGGGATATGAATGGCTATACTTTTTTTTGACAGTATTCTACCTGAGCTCAATTTAGTGGAGGCTGGCTTAACCAAACATATTAACAGTAATGTCAGTATTATCAATGATGCTGCTGCCCATTTGATCAAGGCCGGGGGGAAAAGGATGCGTCCGGCATTTGTTTTGCTGGCTGCCAAATATTACAAAGAGGATATACAGGATATCATCCCGTTGGCGGAAGCGCTGGAACTGATCCATGCAGCCACTCTGGTGCACGATGATTTGATAGATAATTCCGACACCAGGAGAGGGGCAGCGACTGTCAGGAGCAAATGGGGCAACCGCACATCGATCTATACCGGCAATTATATTTTTGCCCATGCACTGACTCTTTTGGAAACATATGACCGTTCTGATATACTCGAGATCCTGGCTGACACCAGTATGAAGATCTGTGATGGAGAAATCAATCAGATGCTGAGTTGTTATAATACCAGTTTGGGCTTAAAGAATTATTTACGCCGTATTGAACGCAAAACAGCCTTGCTTATTTCAGTCAGCTGCCAGTTGGGGGCAATGATCAGTAATGCTGAAGCAAGGGAAATTAAAGTCCTGAAAGACTACGGTTATTATCTGGGAATGGCTTTCCAGATCACGGATGATATTCTTGATCTGGTCGCTGATGAAAAAACGCTGGGCAAACCGACCGGGAGTGATATAAGACAGGGGGTAATCACTTTGCCGGCCATTTATGCACTTCATCACGACCCCAGACGGGAAGAATTAAAAGGGCTTTTAGGGTCCCCGGAGTTATGCATAAACGAAGCGGAACGTATTATTGATATTATCATCGATTCCGACGGTGTCGATTACGCCTCTTATGCAGCTGATCACTTTGCTGCTTTGGCACAAAGAAGCATCCGTTTGCTGCCTTCATCACCTCTGCGCCAGACATTCATTGATATTGCCGATTTCATGTCTGCGCGGGAATATTAAAAGGAGGATCACAGTGGCTTTCAAAGATATGAGTGAAGAAGATAAACAAACCATTGTCCAGCACCTGGAGGAACTTAGAAGATCCTTGATCATAAGCGTGATTGCAATCACTGCAGCTTCAGTCTTTGCCTTCTATTATAATGAACAAATTTTGGCGATCGTGATACAGCCTTTATCGGCTCTGCATGAAGAATTGATCGTGACCGGAGTTACAGAGGCCTTTTTTGTAAAACTCAAACTGGCATTTATGGCCGGGTTTGTTATCGCTTTTCCCATAATCATTTGGGCGATCTGGCGCTTTTTTAAACCAGCTTTATACGAGAATGAGCGGAAATATATCTATTATCTTTTTCCTATCAGCATTGGTTTGTTTGCTGCGGGTATCCTTTTTTCTTACTTCGGTATTTTACGTATGGTATTAAACTTTTTCATTTATATTGCCGGTGAAAATCTGGAGACCATGTTCAAGGTAGATCAGTATGTTTCTTTTGTGATCGCATTCACGCTGCCATTCGGTATTGTTTTTGAGTTGCCGGTGGTGGCCTTTTTCCTGACAAAAATTGGGATCATTAATCATGGAATGCTGGCCAAAAATCGCAAATATGCATTATTGCTGATCGTTATAATGGCTGCAGCTTTGACTCCAGGTCCTGATCCTTTTTCACAGATGTTGATGGCCGGACCGGTTTATCTGCTTTTTGAAATAAGTATCCTGGTAGCAAAATATGCCGATCCGGAACGAAAAAAGAAAAAAGCTGCTGAGGGTTAATTTCGGGCAAAAATGCACTATAAAATGCGGAATTTTCAGTATTCTTTACAATAAGCTGGTTTTTTGACATAATAGGCAATAACCAAAAGTCTAATATTGAACATCGATTGTACTTGGGCGTTTTTGTGTAACAGTCAAATCACAAAGATACGGGAGGGATATTAAATGTTTGGCTTGATTGGAAATTTTGGCCCGTGGGAATTGGGATTTATATTAATTATTGTCCTGATTATTGTTGGACCAGGTAAACTCCCTCAGGTTGGGGATTCTATAGGTAAAGCCCTGAAGAATTTCAAAAAAGCGCGTGATGATGAGGACCAAAAAGAGCTGCAGAGTACCAAAAAGAAGAATGATGAAGAAGAATAGTTACCGGCTTCAAGATAAGTGTTTGAGGTAGAAAAGTGCATTTATTTCCTATCAATATGAGTCTGCAGAATAAGCAGTGTTTAGTGATCGGCGGAGGGCAGGTTGCCTTGCGTAAAGTAGAGAATCTTCTTATGTATGAAACCTCCATTACGGTGGTCAGTCCACGGGCGGAAGATGTGATCAGAGAGTTAGCTCAGCAAGGGTCGATCACCTGGCATCAAAGAAATTTTGCAGAAGAAGATTTGTTGGATGTTTTTCTGGTTTTTATTGCTACGGATGATAATAGTATCAATCAATATATTAACCAATTATGTAACCGTGAGGGCATTTTAGTCAATGCAGTAGATGATCCGCCTAACTGTGATTTTTATGTACCGTCCGTGATCAGACGAGGTTCTTTGGTTGTGACAGTTTCTACGGAAGGAAAAAGTCCGCTTTATGCCAAAAAACTGCGCCGGAAACTGGAGGATACAATAACTGAAACGCAGGGGCAATTGGTGGATTTATTGGGAGAACAACGGGAATTTATTAAAGCCAGAATAGCAGATATTGACACCAGACAGGAAATATTCAAAGCGCTGGTGGAGTTAGATGTTCTGGATTTGCTTGCCGCAGGGGAAGAAGAAAAGGCAAGGGAGAGAATGATGGAATGTATATCCTTTTGGCTGGACTAAATCACCGCACTGCTCCGGTGGAGATACGGGAAAAATTAGTAATTACTGAACCGGAACTGAGCAATGCCTACCAATGTTTGTTGGCAAAAGGAGAGCTTGAAGGTGCAGTGATCCTGACTACCTGCAACCGAACGGAAATTTATGCCACCACCCGCAATATTGAAAAAGGACAGAAAGTATTGCTGGAATTCCTGAAAGATTATGCCGGGTTCGATGATTTGGTCATAAATCAGTATATTTATTTGCATAACTGTTATGAAGCAATTCTCCATTTATTCAGGGTGGTTTCAGGGCTGGATTCCATGATCCTCGGCGAAGCCGAAATTTTAGGTCAGGTCAAGGATGCATACCATTATGCGATGGATGTTAAAGCATCTGATAGCGTGCTGAATACTTTATTTCAAAAAGCAATATATATTGGTAAAAAAGTTAGAACGGAAACTGAAATTGATAAGCATTCCCTGTCGGTGGGGCATGCGGCTGTGAAACTGGCAGAAAGTTCTTTGGGCAGTTTGACGGATAAGGCTGTTTTGGTAATAGGGGCGGGGAAAATGGGGGAAATATCAGCTCGCTCCTTAATGGCTAATGGGGTAAAGACAGTGATCGTTTCCAACCGTTCGTATGATAAAGCAGTGGAAATGGCCCGGGATCTTAATGGACGGGCTGTGCGGTTTGACCAACTGGATGAAGAATTGGCCGCGGCAGATATTGTCATCAGCTGCACGGGTGCCAGCCATTATGTGGTTCGCGGGGATAAAGCATCGCAAATATTGGAATCCAGGCGGGGAAAACCGATTTTGATGATCGATATTGCTGTCCCTCGGGATATTGATCCGGTTTTACAACAGATAGAAGGAGTGCAAATACTGGACATTGATGATTTACATGGAATCGTAGATGCAAACTTCGAGCAGCGCCTCAAGGCCTCTGCAGCAGCGGAAGAGATCATAAAACAGGAATTGGAAGTCTTTAACCAATGGCTGGCGAGTTTATGCGTGGTTCCAGTTATATCCGCTTTAAAAGATCACGGTGAAATGATAACCAATATTGAACTAAAAAAAGCACTCAATAAATTGGGGGACGTAACAGAGCAGGAAGAAAGAATCATTAGCTCCATGGCGCATGCCATTGTAAACCAGCTTTTGCATTCGCCGGTCGTTAATCTGAAACAAATGGCAGCCTGTAGTGATGGTCATTCCTACGCGGAAATGGTAAAGAACCTTTTTGCTCTGGATGTGAACCTTGAGGAGTCGACTGAATATGAAAACTTTAAGATTGGGAACCAGGGGCAGTAAACTGGCCCTCTGGCAGGCTGAATATGCAGCATCTCAATTGCAGCAGCAAAACCCTGACGTCATGGTCCAGATCGAAATTATTAAAACCACCGGAGACAAAGTGCTGGACGTAGCCTTGTCCAAAATCGGTGATAAAGGATTGTTTACCAAAGAACTGGAAATTGAATTAATGCGGGGCAACATCGATCTGGCCGTTCACAGTTTAAAAGATATGCCGGCTGAATTAGAGTCCGGGCTTGTTATCGGCGCAGTTTTAGCAAGAGAAAACCCGGCCGATGTTTTATTATCCATGAAGAATTATAAATTGACAGACCTGCCACATAAAGCAGTGATCGGTACTTCCAGTTTACGCCGGCGGGCACAGATTGCAGCCATACGCCCTGATTTGGAAATCGTTGATATCAGAGGCAATGTGGAGACCCGTTTAAGAAAAATGCAGGAACAGGATCTGGACGGAATTATTCTGGCTTATGCCGGCGTTAAACGGCTGGGCTTGGAAAAATATATCAGTGATTATTTACCATTTGAAGTGATGCTGCCTGCCGTAGGACAAGGGATCATTGCGATTGAGACCAGCGAAGCAGCCAATGAGGTAAATAAAATCGTATCATCTATAAATGATCATGCAACTCACGTGGCAGTGCTGGCGGAAAGGAGTTTTCTGGCAGCGATTGAGGGAGGATGCCAGGTGCCGGTAGCCGCTCACTCACATTTGATCGATGATAGATTGGAGATCACCGGCATGATCGCTTCTCTGGATGGAGGCACGATTCTAAAAGATTGCTGCACAGGTCAGGCAGCGAAGGCAGAAGAAATTGGGCGCGAGCTGGCTCATTGCCTTTTACAGGCAGGAGGAGCAGAGATATTAAATCAGATCAGAAATGCAGGAGAAAGATAAGCATGGCAAAGCAAGGTCGGGTATACCTGGTGGGCGCAGGGCCGGGCGATCCGGGACTGTTCACATTAAAAGGGAAAAAACTGCTTGAAACAGCGGAAGTTGTTATCTATGACCGTTTGGTCAGCGATAAGATACTGGCCTACGCTCCTGAGAATGCGGAATTGATCTATGTCGGGAAAGAATCCTCCAACCATGCTTTGCCGCAGGAAGAAATCAACAAGCTGCTGGTAACAAAAGCCCGGGAAGGGAAACGGGTGATAAGGCTAAAAGGCGGAGATCCTTTTGTTTTTGGACGCGGTGGGGAAGAAGCACAATATGTAAGAGAACACGGCTGTGATTTTGAAATCGTGCCGGGCATCACTTCCGCTATCGCTGTTCCGGCTTATGCCGGCATACCTGTTACCCATCGGGATGATACTTCCAGTGTTACCATCGTGACCGGGCATGAGAAAGAGGATAAAGCAGAGAGTTCAATCAACTGGAAAGAGCTTGGGGAAAGCAAGAATACCCAGGTGTTTCTGATGGGAGTCGAAAATCTTGCCTTTATCTGCGGGCAGTTAATGAAATACGGACGAGATCCGGCTACTCCTGTTGCTCTGATCAGGTGGGGCACTTTGCCTGCCCAGCAGGTTTTAGTTGGTGAATTAAGTAATATTGCAGATATAAAACAGCAGGCGCATTTCAAACCCCCGGCAGTGATCGTTGTCGGTGAGGTGGTCAGACAAAGGCAAATGCTGCAATGGTTAGAAAACAAACCGTTATGGGGAAAAAGGATCGTCATAACCAGAGCCAGAGCCCAGGCCAGTATACTGGCGGATAAAATTTCCGATTTAGGCGGGGAAGCCATCGAGTTTCCTTCTATTAAAATCCGGCCTTTGGAAAATCTCAATCCGCTTTATAAAGCCCTTAAAGATATCAGGCATTACAATTGGCTTCTATTTACCAGTGTCAATGCCGTTGATATATTTTTTAATGCCTTAAGAGACCAGGATCTTGATATCAGAGACCTGGGGGAGATCAAAATTGCAGCGATCGGAACAGTGACCCGTGATAAAATTACTGATAGAGGTTTAAAGGTGGAGGTCGTGCCGGAAGAATTTGTTGCTGAAGGAATGATCAAAGCTTTAACAGGAAGGATCAACAGCGGCGATTGGGTACTCCTGCCGCGGGCTCAGGGAGCCAGAAGTATTTTGCCGGACTCACTGAAAAAAGCCGGTGCTCATGTTAACGAAGTAATCATTTATGAGGCAGTACCTAATCAGGAAGTGCGCAGTGATATTTTAGACGCAATCAAAAGCGGGGAGGTCGATTATATAACTTTCACCAGTTCTTCGACCGTCAGCAATTTTGTTAATATTATCGGGTGGCAGAATGTTGAGATAATAAACCGCCGGAGTAAAGTTGCGTGCATCGGCCCGGTCACTGCCAAAACAGCCAATGAACATGGTTTGAAAACTGACATAATAGCCGATCCATATACGATCGATGGTCTGGTAGAGGCTATATTGGAAGCAGTAAAGATATCGCAAAGCACAGGGGAGGGGCAAAAATGATTGGATGTACGAAGTTGTTGTGTGGAACAGCAACTGTTTCAGAGGTAATCAAATTCAATAACACAGATAGTGTACCGCCGCAATTGTTACAGTTTTCAGACAAGAATCGGCCTTTAGTGGTATGGAATACCACCAATCGCTGCAACCTGAGATGCAAGCATTGCTATATAGATGCTGAGGATCATGATTACCGGAATGAACTCAGCCATGAAGAAGCCAAAGAATTTATCCGTGACCTGGCTGCGATGAAAGCCCCGGTATTATTGTTTTCCGGTGGCGAACCACTGCTGAGAAAAGATCTTTTTGAACTTGGACAACTGGCTGCAGATCTTGGGTTAAGACCCGTAATATCTTCCAATGGCACCTTGATCGACGATGAAACCGCTAAAAAAATCAAAAAGGCGGGTTTCCAGTATGTGGGTATCAGTATAGATGGCGCACCGGAAACCCATGATGATTTCCGCAATAAAAAAGGTGCTTTCGATGAAGCCATAAAAGGGGTCAAAGCTTGTCAGAACAATGGTGTCAAAACTGGTTTGCGCTTTACTGTGAATAAGTATAATCAACAGGATCTGCCTGAAATATTTGATATTATCAAAAGCGAAGGGATCCCGCGCTTTTGCATGTATCACTTGGTTTATGCCGGACGCGGGGAACAAATGATAGAAATGGATACGACTACCGAAGAAAAAAGGAAAATATTGGATCTGGTCAGCCAGAAAACCATAGAACTTCATAATCAAGGTGTGGAAGTGGAAATATTGACGACTGACAATCATGCTGATGGAATTTATCTGTTGAATCAGATCCGCAATCATCAGCCGGAACGAAGTGATGAAATCGTAAGGCTGCTGGAAATGCATGGCGGGTGTTCTGCGGGGACTAAATTTGCCAATGTTGATCCCCAGGGCAATGTACACCCTTGTCAGTTCTGGCAGGATTACTCGGTGGGGAATGTACGGGAAAAGCCTTTCAGTGAGATCTGGACATCGGATGATCCGTTGATGGTTAAGCTGCGGGAAAAAGAAAAACACCTGACCGGTAAATGCGGTAATTGTCAACACAAGTCTTTGTGCGGCGGCTGCCGGATCAGAGCGAAGGCAGTTTACGGAGATTTATGGGCAGAAGATCCGGCCTGTTATCTCACTGCAGAAGAATTGGGTAACCAGACTAGATAGGAGGAGATAGGATGTCTTTCCCTCAGACACGAATGAGAAGATTAAGAAGCAGCGAAAATATACGTCGTTTGGTGCGGGAAACTTCCTTGTCAGTTGATGATTTTATTTATCCTTTGTTTGTGGTAAGTGAAGAAAATGTAAAACGGCCTATAAATTCAATGCCGGGGATATGGCAATTTTCCGTGGATAAATTGGCTGCAGAAGTGGAAGAGATCATTTCTCTGGGAATTAAAGCAGTGCTGCTGTTCGGTCTGCCGGATTATAAAGATAATATAGGCAGCGCTTCCTGGCAGGATGAAGGGGTAGTACAGCGGGCGATCCGGGAGATTAAAACCCAGGCGCCTGAACTGTTGGTGATCGGTGATGTATGTTTATGTGAATATACTGATCACGGCCATTGTGGTTATATAGAAAATAATCAGGTAGATAATGACCGTACTTTGGAATTATTAGGCAAGCAGGCCGTATCATTTGCCAAAGCGGGTTGTGATATCATTGCACCTTCTGACATGATGGACGGAAGGATCGGTTATATCAGAGAAAAATTGGATGATAATGATTTCAAGGATACGATCATCATGTCATATGCAGCCAAGTATGCTTCTGCCTTTTATGGTCCGTTCCGTGAGGCGGCGGATTCTGCACCGCAGTTTGGGGACCGGCGGGCGTATCAGATGGATGCAGCCAATGTACGCGAAGCATTAAGGGAAGTGAAACTGGATATCGAAGAAGGTGCTGATATCGTTATGGTAAAGCCTGCCTTGGCTTATCTGGATGTCTTGAGAGCCGTGAAGGATGAATTTCATTTTCCTACCGCCGCCTATAATGTAAGTGGTGAATATTCCATGATCAAAGCGGCGGCACTCAAAGGCTGGATCGATGAAGAGAGAGTAATGATGGAAGTATTGACTTCTATTAAAAGAGCCGGAGCCGACATGATAATCACTTATTTTGCCAAAGATGCAGCCCGGTTATTAAACAACAAATAGAACAAAGGGGGGGAACGGTAAGCCGAATAATAATTTATCCGGTTTACCGGGATCAATGCTGGTATCCTGGAATTCTACCAATCAATGTAATATGTTTTGTGACCATTGTTACAGGGAAGCAGGCGCTAAACTTGATGAGGAACTGACCACAGATGAAGCGAAAAAGCTTATCCGGGAAATAAAAGCAGCCGGTTTCAAGATCATGATTTTTTCCGGGGGCGAATCGATCATGCGGCCTGACATTTACGAACTGGGCCGTTATGCAACTGAAAACGGTTTGCGGGCAGTTTTGGGAACCAATGGTACTTTGATTACGGACGACGTAGCGAGAAACCTCAAACAATCAGGCTTTATGGCGGCCGGCGTGAGCCTGGACAGCCTCGATCCTGAAAAAAACGATCGATTTCGCAAATTGGATAAAGCCCATGATTTAGCGATACAAGGCATGCTAAACCTGAAAAAGGCTGGGGTGCCTTTTCAGATCCATACCACAGTGATGGATTGGAATGTGGAAGAACTCGAAGCCATTACCGATTTTGCCATAGAAATTGGGGCTATGGCGCATCATATTTTCTTTCTGGTTCCCACCGGCAGGGCGGTCAATATTGAGGAAGAAGCTTTGCGAAAGGTTGAATACGAGAGGACCATCACCAGATTGATGAAGAAGCAGACCGAAGTCGGGATCGAGATCAAACCCACTTGTGCGCCTCAATTTATGCGGATCGCACAGCAAAAGAAAATTCCGGTGCGTTTTTCCAGGGGATGTCTGGCAGGCATCAGCTACTGTATCATCAGTCCCAAAGGTGATGTGCAGCCTTGTGCATATTTGGATATAGCGGTGGGCAATGTCAAGGAAAAGCCCTTTGATGAAATATGGCGCGAAAGTCAGATGTTTAAGGAATTAAGGACCCTGGCGTATGAAGGCAAATGCGGTCATTGTGATTATATAGACAGCTGCGGCGGCTGCAGGGCTCGGGCCTATTATTACTCGAAAGGTAATTATATGGCACAGGACGATTGGTGTTTATATAAGCCGCAGGGGGCATGCAAGTGACAGACTTAACTGCGTTGGATAAAGAAGTATTAAATCAAATCCAAAAAAGTTTTCCGCTGACAGCAACTCCCTATGCGGATCTGGCATCGGCAATGGGGGTCAGTGAACAGGAAGTGATGGATAGTATCAGCAAAATGAAAAAAGCTGGTATTATTCGCCGGATCGGCGGAATTTTTGACACCCACAAAATGGGCTTCCAATCGACCCTGTGTGCTATGCAGGTACCAGCAGATCGGCTGGAGATCGTAGCAGAAATGGTCAATCAGCAAAAAGGGGTGACCCATAATTATCTGCGTGAAAATGCGGTATTTAATCTTTGGTT
Organism: uncultured Syntrophomonas sp.; assembly: GCA_964574965.1. GTDB lineage: Bacteria > Bacillota > Syntrophomonadia > Syntrophomonadales > Syntrophomonadaceae > UBA1368. The sequence continues at coordinate 58,495 of CAZNPR010000002.1, forward strand.
TACGGTAACCGCGCCATCAAAACCAAAACTACAGGAAACTTTGGACCGGCTGGGTCGGGAAAGTGGACTCATGGTTCACAGCATGCCGGCGAAAAAAGTATATAAGATCAAAGCTATTTTCGAGATGGGAGAATAATATAATTGGTTGACAACTGCCAGGAACATAACGAGATAGAAAAACAGATCATTGCTTACATTCAGGCTGATCTGCCTTTAGCGTCCAGACCGTTTTTGCCATTGGCAGAAAAGCTGGGTATTTCAGAGGAAGATATCATTACACGGATCAACAACTTGAACAACCAATCTTTTATAAGGAGATTCGGGGCAATACTGCGGCACCAGAAGGCCGGTTATGATTCCAATGCCATGGTAGCCTGGCTTGTAACAATAACCGAAGCGGACCGGATCGGAAAAATAATGGCCGGATTTAATGAAGTGAGTCATTGCTATTTAAGGGACACACCTCCTGAGTTTGGCTATAATTTATTTACCATGATCCACGCCCGCAGTGAGATGGAATTGCAGGGTATTATTGAACGCCTGGCCCAAGCGTCTGATTTATCAAAATATACTGTAATAAAGAGTCTGCATGAATATAAAAAGGTCAGCATGATATATTATTAATATTGCTTGCTTGAGGGGGAAGACGGATGCTTAAGATGGATAAGTCGCAAGAATTATTTGCCACCGCCTGTGGTCTGATGCCCGGCGGAGTGAACAGCCCGGTTAGAGCCTTCAAATCGGTGGGGATGGATCCCTTGTTTATAGAAAAGGCCGCGGGCTGCAGAATATATGATGTAGACCATAATGAATATATTGATTATGTTGGTTCCTGGGGACCGCTGATATTAGGACACAGTCATCCTGAGGTGATCGAAGCGATCATTAAGGCAGCTGAGAAGGGTACAAGTTTTGGTACGCCCTGTCCGGGAGAAGTAGAACTGGCTTCGCTGATCACCGAAGCGATCCCTTCGATGGAAAAGATACGCATGGTCAATTCGGGTACGGAAGCTACCATGAGCGCGATTCGTGTTGCCCGGGCTTATACAGGACGGGATAAGATCGTAAAATTTGCCGGCTGTTATCATGGACATGGAGACAGTTTTCTGGTACAGGCAGGTTCAGGTATGCTGACGCTTGGCACTCCCTCCAGTCCTGGCGTACCTGCTGGGATCGCTCAACATACCCTGGTAGCTGATTACAATGATTTGTCTTCGGTAGAGAAGCTTTTTGCCGAAGAAGGGCAAAACATAGCAGCTGTTATTGTTGAACCAATTGCTGCGAATATGGGCCTGGTGCTGCCACACAGGGAATTCCTAACGGGATTGCGTAAAATAACAGAAGATCATGGTAGTGTACTCATTTTTGATGAAGTGATCACCGGATTCAGGACCTGCTATGGCGGTTTCCAGAATTTCGTTGATATCACTCCTGATCTCACCACTTTGGGCAAGATCATTGGCGGTGGTTTGCCGGTGGGGGCTTACGGCGGGAAAAAAGAATTAATGGATCTGGTTTCCCCGGTGGGTGATGTTTATCAAGCCGGGACTTTGTCCGGGAATCCTCTGGCCATGGCTGCCGGTGCCGCAACACTGAAAATGCTGCAGTCCAATGATTGGTATGAAAGGTTGGAAGTGGCCGGTTACATAATGGTTACCAAACTAAAAAAAGTATTTGAAGATGCAGACCGCTTTTATACCATCAACCGTTTTGGCTCTATGTTTACGATTTTCTTTAATGAGCAGGATGAAACCATTGAAGATTATCAGGCGGTAAAAAGAAGCAATGCGGAAGAATATGGACGATTATACCGGCAGCTGCTGGCTGAAGGAATTTATTTGCCGCCTTCTCAGTTTGAAGTTTGTTTTATTTCCTGTGCCCATGAACTGCAGGATATCGAATTGACTGTCAATGCTTTTATGAGGGCTTTGGAAAAACTTGATGCATAAATACTGCCGCCTGCTTTTTTATTTCACAGTTTGGCGATGTATTGACATTTATGATAGAATTGCAGGGAATTGTCCTTGCTTTTGTGTGGGCTGATCATAGCACTTTCTTAAATGAGGTAATAATAAAGTTTTAATAAATGTAAAAAAGCAGGAAATCTGATCTTGATATCGAAAGTTTAAAGTTGATACAAATAAAAAAGCGATTCTTTTATTTCTGATCAAAGGCGGTAAACTTGCCGTAGGCAAAAAAGATACAAGCGCTTTCTTGGGGGTGGTGGGAAGTCGTATTTTCTATGGGTGTGAGAGGTAAGCTCAAAACTATAAGTTAAAAAAGGAGGAATGGACTTGAAGGTTCTCGTGTGTGTTAAGCAAACATTTGACACAGAAGCTAAGATTGAATTGAAGGATGGCAAAATTGCTGAGGCTGGTATCAATTTGATCATTAATCCTTATGATGAAGTGGCGGTTGAAGGTGCCATTCAGCTTAAGGAGAAAAATGTTGTAAATGAAGTAGTTGTTATTTCAGCCGGCGCAGACAAAGCCATGGATGCCATTCGTACAGCACTGGCAATGGGTGCCGACAGAGGTATCCTGATCAAACAGGATACTGCAGCTGATGAATATGCAAGAGCTGTTGCATTGGCAGCTGTAATCAAAGAAGAAAGCCCCGAATTAGTATTAGCCGGACACGTTGCTGCTGACGACGGATCCTCACAGGTACCCACACGTATTGCAGAGATTCTTGGCTATCCACATATCAATGTTATCACCTCTCTTGATATTGCTGGTGGAAAAGTAACCTGCAGCAGTGAAGCAGACGGTGGTACGCAAGTAACTGAAGTCAGCTTGCCGGCAGTTGTTTCCAGTCAGGTAAGCTGGAATGAGCCTCGTTATCCTTCTATGAAAGGCATCATGCAAGCTAAGAAGAAACCGGTATCAATGGTAGACGCTGTAGCTGCAGACAGTAAAATTAAAATCGTGGAATATGCACTTCCCGCTGCTAAGCAGGCCGGAATCAAAATCGAAGAAGATCCCGATGTAGCAGCTGCTAAATTAGCAGATTGGATCATGAATACTGCGAAAGCTGAGATTAAAAAATAATTTACTTGAATAGTAAAAAGGAGGGTAATAGATGGCAGGGACATGGGTATTTGTAGAACAAAAAGACGGTAATATCCGTAAAGTGACATTTGAAATGCTGGCTGAAGCAAAAAAATTCGGCGATGAAGTTAGTGCGGTAGTATTTGGTAAGGGCGTGGAAGCATTAGCTCCCGAATTTGCTAAATACGGAGCCGACAAAGTATATGCAGCTGATGCTGATGTATTTGGTGATTACAATACCGGCGCTTATGTAGCCCAGATGGTGGCAATGATTGCTGAGTATAAACCGAATGCAATCTTGTTTGCCCATACTTTTAACGGCAGAGACTTTGCTTCACGGCTGGCTCAAAAGCTGGAAGCAGGATTGGCGACTGACGTTATAAAAGCAGAAATCAGTGCAGGCAAAGGCTTGTTTACCAGAGCGATTTATGCCGGTAAAGTTTTAGCCAAAGTAGAAATATCCACTGATCCGATTTTAGCCACGATCCGCGCGGGCGTATTTGAAGTGGTTGAAGGTGCTGGAGCTGGCGCAGTGGTAAAACCTGCGATTGCAGCAACTGCGGCTGATGTATATCAGACTATTAAAGATTTCCAACCTACCGTATCAGCTCGTCCGGAACTGACTGAAGCTCCGGTCGTCGTATCTGGCGGACGCGGATGTAAAGGACCTGACGGCATTAAAGTCGTAGAAGAGTTGGCTGACTTGTTGGGTGCTGCTCTGGGCGGTTCCAGAGCTTCCATAGACTCCGGATGGCTGGGACATGAACTGCAAGTTGGACAAACTGGAAAAGTTGTTAACCCCAATCTGTATGTTGCCTGTGGTATTTCAGGAGCTATCCAGCACCTGGCTGGGATGTCTTCCTCGAAATTTATTGCCTGCATCAACACTGATCCTGAAGCACCGATATTTAATGTTTCAGACTTTGGTGTAGTGGGAGACTTATTCAAAGTAGTACCTCTTACCGTTGGAGAATTAAAGAAATAGCAGCTAATGGGGGAATGGGGACACGGGATATATGTAAAATGCATATATCCCGTGACAACCTCTAGGTGTTGATAGAGGAGGGAAAAAGATAATATGTATTTTGGATTTACCGAACTGCAAGGCGGTTACGATGTCCCAATGCGTATCGTAGGTGCAAACGTGCCCTACGAATGGCTGATCTATATCATAATGTTTATCCCCATTACAATTTTTCTTTATGGTGCATGGCAAAGGATCAAATTATGGCTGCTGGCAAAAGGTGAGCAGCACCGCAATGACAATCTCGGCCAGCGGTTTTTATCCTGGTTTACTTTTACCTTTGCTCAGGCAAGGGTCATAAGAAAACCTTTTGCCGGTTTTATGCATTTCCTGCTTTTCTGGGGATTTGTTGTCCTGGCGATTGCTGCAGGTGTCGATGCAGCCCATTTTTGGCTTGGCTGGCCTCATATTGAAGGGGCATCCTACATCTGGTTTTCATGGGTCGTTGATTGGCTCGGATTTTTGGGTTTGATCGGCATTATAGCTTTAGCCATCGTTCGTTATATACAAAAACCGGACCGGCTCAATGATACGAAAGTATCAGATGGGTGGGTCATTTTATTGGTATTTACCATATTATTGACTGGTTTTGTTATTGAAGGATTAAGGATCAGTGCACAAATT
>CAZNPR010000003.1:0-3317 GCA_964574965.1 uncultured Syntrophomonas sp.
AGGCCATCCTGATAATTTCATGTACGGCTGCATATAGATCAGTTGGCGTAAGACGAACCGCAATCAACATCGATGATTCTCCTTTGTGTATAGGATCCTAAATATTTCAACCAGTTGCAGCAAGGGGCTATTTCCTGCAAAAACAGTTCCATTTTGATATCATTTTTTCCTTGTTCGACTTCAATATAAAAAATATAATCCTGTTGACTTCCACCCGGACGCGAATCGATTTTATTCAAATTCAGATTGCCCCTGGCAAATACCCCCAATAACTCATATAAAGCTCCTACTTTGTCCGGCAGCGACAAGAGCAGACTGCTTTTATGCCGTTCCCCTTCTGTACTTCTCCCGTTTTTTCCTACGTGGACAAAGCGGGTATAGTTTAACCCATCCTGTATATCAGCCGCAATCGTTTTCAATCCATATAATCTTCCCGCTTGCTTGCTGCCTATTGCCGCTGCCCGGCGTTTCTCCCTTTGTACCAACTGCGCAGCCCGGGCAGTACTGTCGGTTATTTCTTTTCTGGCCCTTTTAAGATTGTTTTTTATATAATGGCGGCATTGCTCCAGGGCTACCGGCTGACTGATCAGTAATTCCACTTCGTCTGGTGTGTAATTGCCATTCGCCAAAAGGTACTGTTTGACCGGTACTTCCAAAGCTCCTTTTATTTTCAGCGAGGTTGCAGATAAACATTCCATGGTCGTGCCGATCATACCTGCTGAAGAATTTTCCAGGGGTACGAGTCCGTCACTGATCTCTCCTCTTTCCACCAGGGCAAATAATTCAGCAATATCTTCCGTTACCCGAATCTCTATGTTGCAGCCGGCATATAAACGGGCCGCTTCTTCGCTGAATGTTCCGCTGGGGCCCAGTACTGCATAAGCCATCATCTGATCCTCCTGCCCATTGCTTTCGCGACCGGCTCTATTTCCCGCATCAGGATACTGAACTGCCTGGGGGTCAGTGATTGATCTCCATCTGACAAGGCTTTTTCCGGATGGGGGTGGACTTCAATGATCATACCATCAGCTCCCGCAGCAATAGCAGCTTTAGCCATAGGCGTAACCAAACTTCTTACTCCGGTCCCATGGCTGGGATCCACGATCACCGGGAGATGGGTCAATTCCTTGGCCAATGCGACCGCAGACAGATCCAGGGTGTTACGCGTCCACTTTTCTGCGCTGCGGCTGCCTCTTTCGCAAAGCACGACCTGGGAGTTCCCACCGGCTAAAATGTATTCTGCAGCCAAAAGCCATTCCTCAATCGTTGCTGCCATGCCTCTTTTTAACAATACCGGTTTATTGATTCGCCCCAATTTTTTCAACAAGGAAAAATTATGCATATTTCGAGCCCCTACCTGAAGAATATCAGCGTATTCTGCTACTGCCGAAATATCGTCACTATCCATGACCTCCGTGATGACAGGCATATTCATGGATTCTCCCACTTTAGCCAAAGTTTCCAGACCAACCGCACCTAATCCCTGGAAACTATACGGTGAGGTACGGGGTTTGAAAGCACCGCCTCTTAACATATCAGCCCCCGCGCCACGAACCTTAAAAGCTGTTTCTTTTAACAGTTCTTCACTTTCAATGGCACAAGGCCCGGCAATTACAATAAGCTGTTCTCCGCCGATCACACAACCTTTTACATTGACTTCGGTCATCTGCGGATGATTCTCTTTAGATACCAGCAACTTGCTTACTTTTTCCGCTAATGCATTCATGTTTTACTCCTCCTTTTCTCAATCAGAAAACAAAAAACCTCTCATCCCTTGAATAGGGACGAGAAGTTTACACTACCCGCGGTACCACCCTGATTGGCAAAGCCCGGCTCTTTAAAGGATACAAGGATACGCCCGTATAAACAAAAAACCTCTCATCCCTTGGGACGAGAAGTTTACACTACCCGCGGTACCACCCATTTTGTCATAAGACCCGCTTGGTTCAAGATACAGGATCATCCGATATCCCCTCCCTTTTAACGGTAGGAGTTCCGCCTTAGCCTACTTGCGAATGTTTCAGCCAGGTGCTCCGAAGTGAACTTCGATCTGCTTCCTTATAAAGATGCTTGCAGCCGGTGACATCTTCTCTCTGCATAATTTCACAAATCTACTTTACTTCTTCATCACTTTTGATATATGAAACTTGTAATAATATTATATGAAAAAAATAATAATTTCAACCCTCATTTTATAAAAAAGGATTGTTCACTCTTTCAAACCCGATGGTTGTTGCCGGGCCATGTCCGGGATACGCGATCACATCATCATCATAGCATAGCAATTTTTCTTTTATGTTGCTGATCAGCTGTGTATAGGATCCGCCTGGAAAATCCGTTCTGCCAATGGACCCCTGGAAAAGAGTATCACCAACAAATATTATATTTTCGGTCTTCAGACAAATCCCACCGGGACTATGACCAGGCGTATGGATCACCTGCAGCTTGACTGTATTACCTATTTCAATGATATCGCCATCTTTAATAAACTGATCGGCAGGAGGACTGGTAACTTTGCTGCCCATTAAAAAGGAAAAATTGGATGCTGCATTGGTAAGCATTTTGGCATCATCCTGATGAATAAGGATTTTGGCTCCAGTAGCTTCTTTAACTCCTCGGTTTCCGCCGATATGATCTATATGCCCATGAGTATTGATAATATAAATGGCCTTTAAATTATCAGCTTCCAGCATTTTGATGACCGATTTGGGACTGCCGCCCGGATCAATAACGGCCACTTCTTTGGTCTCTTCGCAGCCGATAATATAGCAGTTTACTCCCATGCTGCTGATTTCCAATCCTTTTAGTATCAATCTGTTTTTCCTCCTTTTATATCTGCTTTTCGCTATCAAGCAAAATTGTACATGGCCCATCATTTTCTATGGATATTTTCATATGGGCGCCAAATATACCAGTCTTGATTTTGATCCCACGATTTTTTATATTTCTTATGCAATATTGAAATAGCGGTTCCGCCGCTTCAGGGTCTTCTGCATCGGTAAAGCCTGGCCTTCTGCCATGTTTCGCGTCTCCATAAAGCGTAAATTGGCTAATCAGCATTACTTCCCCTTGCACGTCAATGAGGGAAAGATTCATCCTGCCGGCTTCATCTGCAAAAATTCTTAAGTTTATGATCTTATCCATTAAGTAGTCCGCGTCTTTTTCCTGGTCACCTTTTTTGATCCCCAGCAATATCGTTAATCCAGGTCCTATTTCTGCTGTAACTTGCCCTTCAATGGCAACACTGCTGTTAAGCGTCCTCTGCACCACTGCCCGCATATCTATTCACCCCGGTCTTCACCCGGAAGCACTCTTCG
>CAZNPR010000003.1:3417-50651 GCA_964574965.1 uncultured Syntrophomonas sp.
TGCACCACTGCCCGCATATCTATTCACCCCGGTCTTCACCCGGAAGCACTCTTCGCACCTCCAGTATATCCTTTACTTGCTGAATACGTTGTATGACTGCCTGTACCTGTGTTATATCCTTGATCTCCAGCTTTAAATTAAGGATGGCAAAATTATTTTTTGTCACCCTGGAAAAAACTGAATTGATTTGAATACGCAAATCGGCGATAACATTTAAGATATCTGAAGTCAGACGTTGACGGTCAAACGCTTTTACTTCCAGTTCCAAATAATAAATACCACGGTCATCCGCCCATTCCACTTCCAATATCCTGTCTTTTTCCGTTTTCAAATAGTTTTGCATATTGGGGCAATCCCGGCGATGGACAGAAACTCCCCGGCCTCTGGTTATATAACCCAGGACAGTATCTCCCGGCAGCGGGTTACAGCAACGGCTTAATTTTACAGCTACGTCATCAACGCCCTTGACCCTAACGGCGGAAGTCTCTTTCTCCCGTTGTAAAATGTTTTTTGGGATCAAGGGAATATTCAGAATATCTTCGACCACCGCATCCTGAAAATAGATTTCCTGCTGCCGCATAATAACTAGCTGGGCAGATATTGCTCCATCGCCTACAGCAGCAAACAGGTCTTCCACCGAATTATATCCAAGCCGCTTGGCAACTTCGATCAGCTTATCGTTTTTTAACAGTTCCTTCGGGATCAAATGCTTTTTCTTTAATTCTTTTTCCAGTATGTCGTGGCCTTTTATGATATTATCCGCCCGTTTGCCCCGATTAAACCACTGCCGGATCCTGCTTTTGGCTGAAGATGTTTTAACAAAATTCATCCAATCCCGACTGGGGCCTAAAGAATTTTTCGAGGTGATGATTTCAACAATATCACCATTACTCAGGGGGAAATCCAGGGGAACGATCCTGCCGTTTACCTTTGCTCCCGTACACTGATGCCCTACTTCTGTATGCACCCGGTAGGCAAAATCCACCGGGCATGCTCCTTTTGGCAGTTCTATTACTGCTCCTTTCGGGGTAAAGACGAAAACCGTATCATCAAATAAATCTATTTTAAGGGATTCCATGAATTCGTCTGTATCTTTGATATCCTGCTGCCATTCCAGAATCTGCCGCAGCCAGGCCAACTTTTGATCGTATTTTTTATCTTTGGGACTGCTGCCTTCTTTATAACGCCAGTGGGCAGCGATACCGGATTCAGCTGTTTGATGCATTTCCCAGGTGCGGATCTGTACTTCAAAAGGTTCTCCGCCCCGGCCAATAAAAGTAGTATGTAAAGACTGGTACATATTGGGCTTGGGAGTAGCAATATAGTCTTTAAATCTGCCTGGCAGGGGTTTCCACATGGTATGAATGATCCCCAGAACTCCGTAGCACTCATGTACATCGTTTACGATCACACGAATCGCTATCTTATCGTAGATCTCATCGATATCTTTCATTTGCTTGATCATCTTTTTATAGATGCTGTATATATTTTTCGGTCGCCCTTCAATATCAGCCTCAATGCCTATTTGTTCGATTCCATTTCTGATCTGTGCGATCAGATCGTTCACATATTCTTCCCGCTCTTTGCGCTTTTGTTTGAGTCTTTTGGCGATCTGATAGTACATATCCGGATCCAGATAAAAAAAAGCCAGATCTTCCAATTCCCATTTGAATTTGAATATCCCTAAACGATGCGCCAGGGGAGCAAATATTTCCATGGTTTCTTCGGCAATTTCTTTTTGTTTATATTCCGGTTGGTAGTTTAATGTACGCATATTGTGCAGCCGATCTGCCAGCTTGATCAGAATGACCCGAATGTCTTTGGCCATGGCAATAAACATGCGGCGCAGATTTTCTGCCTGGGCATCCTGTCTGGATTTAAACTGGATCCGGCTAAGTTTCGTAACCCCATCAACCAGTAAAGCAATTTCTTCCCCAAACTCCTGCGTGATCTCATCATAAGTCAAAACCGTATCTTCAATTACATCATGCAGCAGAGCAGCGCAAATCGAAGCCGTATCCATTTCTATCTCGGTCAAAATATAGGCAACTTCGATCGGGTGACTGATATAGGCTTCACCCGATATCCTCTTTTGCCCTTCATGCGCCATTTGAGCATATTGGTAGGCTTTTTCGATCAGCTCGAAATCTGCATCGTCATCATATTTTTTTATCTGCTCGACCACATCGATAAGTTCCATAATATCACCATTTCAACTTATATTCAGGCTTTGAGCAAATTCCTGCCAGGCAACTTTTTCATTGATTCCTTCCCGGTAAGCTGCAGATTTGCGAATATCAAAAACAGGCCGAAATTCTGAATGCTGCTTTATTTCCATAATACTACCCTGTTTGTTAATTTGATACAAGCCTGAATCTGCAAGTATCTCCAGTATTGAAAGCATTTTCATCCGGGAGAAAATGGTGCCCTGTTTTGATTGCATGGACTGCATTAAATCGTCTGGGTTGATGCTGTTGGTTTTCACACCCTGAATAACGTCCAAGACATTATTTACTTCTGTTTCTTCCGGATACCTCTGCGCAAGATAAGACCAATTCTGCTCCTGCTTTTTTTCACCGGCAGCTAGTATGACCTTACATTCACTTCCGTTCTGGACCTGATCCAGCAAAAACATGGTTTCACATATACTGAAAGGCAGATCAGCCAGGATCACCTCATCGATATTATTGAATCCCTCGCCGAAAGAATAGTTTCCGTCAGTAATAAATGTCCCTGCCGGCAATTGCTCAAATCGGCGGCGGAAAACCTTCCTTTTCCTTTGGTCTGCCAAAGCCGCTTCACTGATGACCCCTTTAATCTGCTTTGTAATATCAGTAACAGTAGAATTACGGTTACTATAGATCAAGTTCTTTTTTTCTGAATCGAAATCCAGTTTCTTTTTTATTGATTTGAAAATTTGATCCGCATCATAACGAAACTCTATTCTTTCGCCAATATCCCCTGGGTTTTTCCCTGCCACAACCGGTTCTTCCGTCCATATTGGCAAAATCAGCCTCAGATTTTCCGGTAACCGGCTGCCCGTCATTACGTCTGTAAAGTAAGCGGTCGTAATTAAATATATACCTGCCCTTCCTCTTTGCAAAAACATACCGGCGTCAGTCAGTTCTTCTGCCCGCATATGTCCGTGCAGGGTATGCAGGAACCTGTTTCGGATACAATTATCAAGGCCTGGTTTATACTTTAACAGGCAGCGAACCGTAGGAAATAGAACCACCACAGGTCTTCCCGCCTTGATTTCATTGATCATCATCTGCAATTGCCGGTAAGGGCTGGCATCCATTCCTCTGAAATATTTTATATTGTCAGGAACAAAGCTCATTTTCATTTCTTTTATCCTGATTTGCAGAGATTTTTTTCCCCGATATTCGTTTTCATTGATTTCACCGACGACATCATGCCAGCATTCCTGATATGGCAAATTGATATATTCCGGTTTTCTAAAAGCAATTCCCTGCAGATCAATGGGGGAAAAATCAAAACTGATATGTTCTTTTTGGCTGCCAACCGCCCTTAGAGATTGAATAGGCATATTCCTTATGATGAATAACGGCTGCGGATTCCCTTCGCCATAAGGTTCCAGGGCTTTCAATTCTTTCATTAAATCGATCGTAATCTCTTTGATATCGATTTCACCGTCAGTCCGGCAAGTCTTGTTAAACACTTCTGCTGCCAGGTTCCTTCGGCTGTAATCATTGATCGCAGCAACAAAAGCCTCATATTGCTTACGGGCAATAGTAATACCGGCTGCCATTTGATGCCCGCCAAATTTAACAAGGTGGTCTTTACAGTGATCCAGGGCAGTGTGAAGATGAAATCCTCTGATACTTCGCCCGGACCCTTTGCCGGTATCCCCGTCCCAACTAATTACGAAAACCGGTCGGTAAAATTTCTCACACAAACGTGAGGCAACAATGCCGATCACCCCTTCATGCCAATGATCGCCTGCCGCAATGATAACCTGGTCTTGCTGCCGGTCATCAGCCATGATTTGGGCGAGAGCTTGTTCAAAAATATGTTCTTCGATCTGGCGGCGTTCATTATTCGCCATATTCATAAAGATTGCCAGATTCTCAGCAGTTTGCTGATCTTTGGTCAGCAATAATTCAATACTTTTACGTGCACTTTCAAGCCGCCCTGCAGCATTCAGACGCGGAGCGATCATAAATCCAACCTGCCCGGCAGTAATTTCTTTATTTTCCAACCCGCAGATCTTTAGCAACGCCTTCAGTCCGATTCTTTCTGTTCTTGATAGATGCTGCAATCCGTGTCTGACCAGAATATGATTGTCCCCCATTAGGGGTACGATATCTGCCACCGTAGCCAGGGCTGCCAATTCAAGCCATCTATTATGGCCCTTCTGGCCAGTCATTTTTTGCTGCAGTGCCAGAACCAAATAATAGGTGATACCAGCTCCGCACAAATACTGGGCATCCTCATTACTGCCTAATTTCGGATTTACGACTGCAACGGCCGGGGGCAGCCTTTCCCCCGGGGTATGATGATCAGTAATGATTACATCCATTCCTGTTTTGACTGCATAATTGACTTCTTCTACTGAAGTGATCCCGCAGTCCACACTGACCAGCAAATCATACTGCCTTCCGGCCAGACTTTTGATCGCGGGTAAGTTGATTCCATAACCTTCCTCAAAACGGTCCGGTACATAATAGTCCGCTCTTCCTCCCAGCATTTCGATGCACTCTTTGAGGATCACGATACTGCAGATCCCATCTACGTCGTAATCTCCATAAATTATGATCTTCTGCTGCATGCGTATAGCAACAATGATACGTTCGACTGCCTGCTGCATCCCCGGCATGAATAATGGATCAGTCAGTTCCTGTAATGTTCCATATAAAAATTTTTCCGCTTTGATTTTGCTGTTGATTCCTCTGTTATGTAATAAACCAGCAGTAATCGCTGATATATTCAATTCTTTCTGCAGCCCCAGGCTGCCAGCGGTAATTTCTTCAAAATACCAAGTTTTTTGAATATTCATTAAATTTTCCTGCTTTCAACCATTTAAGTATCCATAAAAAATAGTATAATGGAATCAGACAACATTATAAATATTTTTGCTTTAAATGGTGATAAGGCAGGTCCGGGAAAGGGGTTTTGGTCATGGAAAAAGAGGAACTGGAAAGAATCACGCAATTGGCCCGGAAACAAAAAGCGGAAGGTCTCACCAGTGAAGAAGCAGACGAACAGCAAAGATTGCACATTAAATACCTGGACTTCGTTAGGATACGGGTCAAAAAACAATTGGAAGAAGCAGGCTGTTATAATAAGCCAAAATAAATACCAGTAAAAAACTTGTGAGTAGATATTACATATTACATCTGCTCAGACCCCCGCCGGGTCACCGTTATACTCAGGGACATTCCTCTTTGAAGAGGTGTGTCCCTGTTCCTTATTTCTCCTCAACCAGCGGGGCTTGCTCGTGCCTCGATCTTAACTTTTTTTGTTTGGCCTGTCAGCTTCTGTGACAAGCTTTTTTTCTTTACCGATAAAATGGTCCTCACATTTTGCTGACGTTTTTTAAAATTAATCCTCAAGTTTTTGTTGATTAAAAAATATAAATATGAAAGAGACTATTAAACAATAAGGAGGCTGAACTGGTGGGGAAAAAAAGACATGTTTATTCCGGCGGCAATACCTGTCAGGGTTTTTATCATTTCTATCCTACGATGGCCAGTGAAAATGTGGAGAGGAAAATGATTCTGAAAGGCGGTCCGGGGGTTGGAAAATCAAATTTTATGCGCGAGATCGGTGAGTCCTTTGCAGCTTTAGGATATGATCTCGAATATCACTGGTGTTCCTCTGATCCTGATTCTCTGGATGGATTAGTGATCGGAGATGATCTCTTTTGCATATTGGATGGAACCAGTCCTCATGTTATCGACCCTCACTATCCCGGTGCAGTAGATGAAATAATCAATCTGGGCTGTTATTGGAATCGGGAAAAAATACGGGGAAATCGGCAGGCAGTGATCAGTCTGACCAATACGATCAGCAGTTATTTCAAACTTGCTTATCTCCGCTTGCAGGAATCCAGCATTGCCTGGCAGGAAATGCAGTTTTATATGAGTGAGTCCATGCACTGGCCTTCGGTCAATAAAAACATTTTAGCTTTAGGTCAGGATTTTTTGGCTACCGGTAAATTCTCTGACGTAAAACCACGTCACCTTTTTGCTGCCGCTATTACGCCTGTTGGCTTGATCACCAAACATGACAGTTTGATCGATCCAGATTACAGCATTTATGCCGTTTCAGGCAGCCCAGGCTGTGGTCTGCAGAAGCTTTTTTCTTACCTTTTGCAGCAAATCGAACTTCATTCATTGGAGGCTGAAATCTTCCATAATCCTTTTATACCTGACAATATTGATTTTATTTTATTTCCTCAAGCCAAAAGTGTCCTGATTGATATCTCCGCCAATGTCGTTGATTATGCCTTGCTTTTGCCGGGCAAATTCAAGCGGAGGCTTGATTTTGATTTATTGATACAAAAAACCACTGCACATACAGAAAACTTTCAAAGGGCTAAAGAGCGCTGTTCAGCAGGAATCGAGGCAGCGATCCATTTTCTCAGTCAGGCAAAAGCATTACATGATGAATTAGAAGCTTTTTACACCCCTCACATGGATTTTACCGGCATGACTGCGTTTAGAAATGCTTTATCTGAAGAACTGGCCGGCAGCATAAAAGAATAGTTCAGTCTGCAATGAATGCTTTTATGGCTGAACTGGCAGGATCCAAATCAATAATCAGCTTAAGAAAGCTATTTGAATTTTGTCCTTTGTTCATCACCCGGGCAGTTAACTGCCCGTTTTTTATTTCCGCTCTGCCTTTCACCATCATTCGCTGTTCAATCATCAAGCGATCATGCTGATCTATTGGCAATGCAAACCACTTGTTCTGATAGTCGCTGACCCCCTTTAATTTACGCAGGCAAGGTTTGACCAGTATTTCGAAAATGATGTATCCAGCTCCCGGGCTTCCGGGAAGATTAAATAATAATATGCCGTCCTTCTCTGCTGCACTGGTATGCCGGCCTGGTTTTAAGGCGAGGCCGTCAAAAATTATGTTGGCCCCGATCTGCTGGAAAGCTGCCTGTACCAGGTCATACTGTCCTTCGGCAGTACCACCGCTTATGATAATTACTCTACTCTTTTGAATGCCTTCGTATAGTTCCTGTGTGATCGCATCGATTTGATCTTTAACTGGTCGGTTCGCTCCCAATGGATGGCATCCGGCAGCTTTCAGCAGGCTATAATAGATCGTCTTGTTACTGGCAAAAATTTGTCCGGTAACCCTATGTTCTCCGGGCAGGATTAATTCACTGCCGGTGTTGATCACATAAATCGGCGGGATGGTAAAGACTAAAACTTGTGACAATCCTGCGGAAGCTATGATCTCGGTATGGTTTATTCCCAGCACTTCCCCTGCTGAAACGATCCGTTCCCCCTTTTTCAGAAAATCGCCGCGATTTTGTATATTCATTCCCGGCTTGACCGCCCGGTTGATACAAACCTGATCGTTTATTATCCGGACGTTTTCTTTTTTGATTACTGCTGCAGTTCCATCTGGAAGCATGGCACCGGTCATGATCCTTATCGTTTGGCTGGCTTTAAGTGACAATGGCAACAGATCACCGGCCGCTGCCGTATCTGCGATTGCCAGCCTTATTTCTTTTCCCTGCAGTAATCTGTTTAAGTCCGATGCATGCAAGGCAAAACCATCAACTTTTGAATGGGTGAAAAGGGGAAGATCAACTGGTGTGTATATATCTTCCGCGACAATTCTTTGCCAGGCATACTCGATCGGTATCAATTCCCGATCGGCTGGCATGCAATAGGGCAGACATTTATTTAGAGCTGTCTCAAGTGAAATGTCTTTTCCAAACATAAACAACCTCTTATTCAATAAATAATAACTTCTAATTTTTCTCCGGCCTTGAACCCTTGTTTTTCATAGGGAATATGAATGAAGCCCTGCGCCTGACTCAAAATACTCATTAAGCCGGATTTGCCCAATAATGGGCGTATAAGCTTTCTCCCATCCTGTTCTTCCACGGCTGCCGGAATAAAATCATCCCGTCCAGCCTGGGAAGAAACATTTGTGCTCAAATATCCTTCGCAGCCGTTCCACCTGTTTTGTGGCTGCAGCAGAGGTGCTGCAAGAAAATAGAATACGGTTAATGCAGAAACCGGGTGACCAGGCAGACCGATCACTAATTTCCCGCCTATCTGTACGGCTAAAGTCGGCTTGCCTGGTTTAACTGCTATACCATGAAAGAGCATTTTTGCCTCAGGAAAGGACATCAATACTTCCAGCGTTACATCCATGGTACCTACCGAACTTCCTCCTGAAAGCAGCAATATATCATTCTCTGCCAGTCCTGCTGAAACAGTGTCCAGCAAAGCATCAAACTGGTCTTTTACCAGCGGATAAACAGTAGGAGCTGCACCGCAGGAATGAACCGCGGTATATAAGGCGTACGAATTAACGTCTCTGATCTCACCCGGTGCCAACTTTTTTTCCAGTGGCACAATCTCATCACCGGTCGAGATGATCCCTATTCGATATGGTTCTATCACCTTCAGGGTTTTCATGCCTAAAGATGCCAGAAGTCCTACATCTGCCGGTCTGATCTCCCGTCCTTTATCCAATATTATCTGACCAGCAGTTACATCTTCCCCGGTCTGCATCACATTTTCCAAGGGCGCCGCCGGTCTGTATGTCAGGATGGTCTTTTCATCGAGTTTCTCTGTATATTCCACCATAATAACGGCATCGGCACCGAAGGGCAGCATGCCTCCGGTGGGGATCCAACAGCACTGTCCTTTTGCTAATCTAATAGCAGTACTCTGCCCCATTTTTATTTCGCCCACACAATCCAGAAAGCCCGGGGACGATTCACTGCATCCGTAGATATCTTCTGCATGGACAGCATAGCCATCAACGGTTGAACGATCAAAAGCCGGCAGGTTTTCTTCGCTGATTATTTCCTCCGCTGTAATCCGGCCAACCGCCTCAAACAAGCTGACAGCCTGTGGTATTTGCAGTGGGCGAGCCTCCATGAGCTGGGCAAGGGCCTGTTCATAGCGTATAACCTGGAAAAAATCTTTCATCATTTATGATTCCTTTATTTCATTTTTTATAAATTATACTTCAAGCTCGAACCGATGCAAAATAAACAAGCCGATAATTTTTGATTTCAAACTCTTGTTTTGATATAGCTTGGTATAGGTTAAAATAAGAAGAAATTTATATATCTGGAGATTGTAAATGAAACGAAATATATACATAGAAAATACACCATTAGAAAAAGCGACTGCACTATTTGAGCAGCGACTGCAGGAAGCAGACTGTTATCATATCAAAACAGAGGAAATCAAGATATCAAACAGTCTCGGCCGAATTACAGGTTCACCTGTATCTGCCCGTCGCTCCTCACCTCATTACATTTCTTCCGCAATGGATGGCATCGCTGTGAAAGCTTCCTCCACTGCAGGAGCAACCGAAGTGAACCCTGTTACCCTTACGGCTGACGACTTTTTTGAAGTGGATACCGGTGATTATATCCCGGCTCACTTTGATGCAGTGATCATGATCGAAGAGGTTAACTTTATCGATGAAACCGCGCAGATCATAAAAGCCGCTGTCCCGTGGCAGCATATACGTTCAGTCGGTGAAGATATCGTTACCTATGATATGCTCATCCCAAGTTTCACCCGCATAGGACCTTACGAAATGGCCTCACTGATAACAGCTGGTGTAAATACTCTTAACGCAGTAAAAAAGCCGATCGTCGCTATTATCCCCACCGGCACTGAACTTGTCGACCAGGGCAGTGAAGAAATGGCGCCCGGATTGATCGTGGAATCAAACAGTCACATGCTCAAAGCATTGTGTGAAGAATGGGGCGCCGTTGCCCTGCGTCATGAGATCGTTATTGATGATAAGGAACAAATTCGGAGAGCGATTGAAGATATGACCCCCCAGGCAGATATAATCGTTGTTTGTTCCGGTTCTTCAGCCGGCCGGGAAGATTATACTGCTGCCTTGCTGGAAGAAATGGGGGAATTGATCGTTCATGGACTGGCGGTTCGCCCGGGTAAACCAGCAATTTTAGGTTTAATGGGGCAAAAGCCTTTTATCGGCGTTCCCGGATATCCCGTCTCAGCCGATTTGATTTTCTGTCTTTTTGCGCAGCCTTTGATATATAAAATGCAAGGATTGATTCCACCCCCCATGCCGGAACTGGAATGTAATGCAGCCCGTAAAATGCCTTCTCCTATGGGTGTAGATGATTTTATCAATGTCAGTATTATAAAGATGGCGGAGCACTACCTTTGTTTCCCACTGACGAAAGGTGCCGGGATAACCACCAGTTTGGTGAAATCAGACGGGGTATTATGTATCAAGCGTGGAATGGAAGGTTTGCAAGCCGGGGACAATTGCATCATCACTTTAAGGCAACCCCTGAATGTCATTGATGAATCCATAATTACCATTGGCAGTCACGATCTTTCCATTGATATCCTGACAGATATTTTACAAAAGCGATACGGTTTAAGACTTGTATCGATCAATGCCGGCAGTATGGGCGGCATCTTTTCTCTGCGCCGTAAAGAGACTCACTTTGCAGGTCTCCATTTATTGGATTATGAAACCGGCGGTTACAACGTGAGTTACGTCCGGAAATATTTGTCCGGTGATAATTGGCTTTTAGTGAATCTGGTCAAGCGTGACCAGGGACTGATCATAAAGAAAAATAACCCTTTAAATATCACTTCCTTAAAAGATCTGAAAAACAAACAGATCAGGTATATAAACCGCCAAAACGGTTCAGGCACCAGGATCCTGCTTGACTATCTTTTAGGGATCGAAAAAATCGATCCTCAGGAGATCAACGGTTACAACCGCGAGGAATACACTCACCTGGCTGTTGCTGCTTCGATCAAAAACGACGCTTCTGATACCGGGCTGGGGATCTATGCCAGCGCCAGGGCTTTGGATCTTGATTTCATTCCGATCACCCAGGAACAATATGACATTTGTCTCCTGCCGCAATTGATCAGTGCCATAAACATAGAACGATTACAGTCCGCAATCGCCAGCGAGGAATTCAAAGAACGCCTGATGACTATCGGTGGTTATGACCTTGGATCAAGCGGACAGATCATCATGTACAATAATATTTAATTTAGTAATGACAAATGAAATTTTTTCTTATATAACATCTGTATTCTGATAACCGGCAAGGATTATTATTGCTTATGTCGAATTTTAATATGATTGACTATCGCAATAATTTCATAACTTTTCGCAGTAATAATTTATTTTATGAGTAAACTCCATCTTCAATCGTTATCGATATCAAACGTGGTATAAATTTGCTGATCCGGGGGGGTGAATTTATTTCCTTTTAAATGATATAATCGGGACAAGGGGAAGATCATACTTTAACTAAAGTAAGTGGGGAAGGAGAGTGTGAGTTTATGAAAGTAACCCGTAGGCAATTCCTCAAATTGACCGGGGCGACGGCTGCTGTATTTTCAGCTGCTGAACTCGGTTTCAACTTTGAGGCTACGGCATCTGCAGTTAAACAACTGAGAATCAAAAATGTTACGCCAACGCCGACAATTTGCCCTTATTGTGCATCCGGCTGTGGTCTGGTTGTTTATGCAGAACGTGACAGCGAAGGAAAGTTTGTCAAACTCCTGAGTGTGCATGGTGACCCTGATAATCCTATCAATATGGGGGGGGCTTGCAGCAAAGGCGCTGCAATGTTTAATCTCAGGGAAATCTACGACCCGGAAACTGGCGAACAAATGATCAATCCTAAGAGAGTGCAAAAACCTTTATACCGGGCCCCTGGTTCTACCAAATGGGAAGAAAAAGATTGGGATTGGATGTTGGATACGATTGCTGAAAGAATAAAAGAAACCAGAGACAGCAGCTTTATCCACAAAGAAAAAATTGATGATGGCAGTGAAATAATCGTTAACCGTACTGAAAAAATTGCCTCTATTGGAGGTTCAGGACTGGATAATGAGGAATGTTACGTTCTCTCCAAGATGATGCGCTCCCTGGGTGTCGTTTATCTGGAAACCCAGGCCCGTATCTGACACTCCGCCACGGTGGCAGGATTGTCACCTTCATTTGGACGGGGTGCAATGACTAACTCAGTTAATGACCTCAAAAACACAGATTGTGCATTGATCATGGGCAGCAACTGTGCCGAAAACCATCCCGTAACCATGAGATGGTTACTGAAAGCTCGTGAAAATCGCGGCGCCAAACTCATTCATGTTGATCCGCGCTTCACAAGAACGTCAGCTCGCGCTGATATTTATGCTCCTTTAAGATCAGGTACTGATATCGCTTTCTTAGGCGGCATGGTCAAGTATATCATTGATAACGAACTGTATCATAAAGACTACGTTGTCAGTTATACCAATGCAGCTTGTTTGATCAGCAAAGATTTCAAATTTGAAGACGGCCTTTTCTCAGGCTATGACGAAGAGAACCGGCAATATGATGTTACCAGTTGGGACTACCAGAAGGATGAAGCAGGATCACCCTTGACCGATCCTACCCTGCAGCATCCACAATGCGTTTTCCAATTATTGAAAAAGCATTATGATCGTTATGATATTGATACTGTCTGTAAAATTACCGGAACCCCAAAGAACAAATACCTCGAAGTACTTGAAGCTTTCTGTGCTACCGGGGCCCCGAACAAGACTGGTACGATCATGTATGCTATGGGTATCACACAGCATACGGTCGGCAGTCAGAACGTGCGGGCCTTTTCAGTCGTACAGTTGCTGTTGGGTAATATGGGCAGACCGGGCGGTGGTATAAATGCACTGCGTGGAGAAAATAACGTTCAGGGTGCTACAGATATGGCCCTTTTATATGGCAATCTTCCCGGCTATCTTGATTCCCCTACCAATACAGCTGCGAATAAAGATCTAATTTCTTTTATTAGAAAGATCACTCCGGGAGCCGCCAAATTACAGTTTTCAAATTTGGAAGAATTCCGTGCGTTGGTCAAAGAAGGCTTTCCTAATTCAGGCTGGAAGATCAACAGTTCCAAATGGATCGTAAGCATGCTGAAAGCCTGGTACGGCGATGCAGCCAAAGCAAGCAATGATTTCGCCTATCATTATCTGCCTAAACGGGATGCAAAGAAAAACTACTCCCATATGTTTATGTTTGAGAACATGTATGAGGGCGAAATTGACGGACTTTTTGTCAACGGTTCCAACCCAGTAGTCGGTGGCCCCAATGCCAATAAAGAGCAAACCGCCTTGACCAAGCTGAAATGGATGGTCTCCATTGATTTATGGTTAAATGAAACTGCAGAATTTTGGACTTATGCAGCCTGGGATAGACCCGTTCACGGTGAAAAGGTCATGTCTCCCCATGCGGAAGATATTCCAACCGAAGTATTCTTCCTGCCTGCTGCGGCTGTATTTGAAAAGGAAGGAACTGCAGCTCAGACCGGACGGTTAGTACAATTCCGCTGGAAAGGTGCAGACCCGGTCGGTGAATCCAAAGCCGATATGTGGATCTACAACGAGCTGGCTAAAAAACTCAAAAAGCTTTATGAAGGCAGCACCCGTCCTGAAGATGAGCCAATCGTTAATATGACCTGGGATTATGAAAATGAAGAGGGCCACGATGATGTGCTGAAAGTAGGGTACGAGCTTTGCGGTTACAATCTTGCTGACGGCAAACCAGTCGAAGGCTTTGCCAAACTTCTGGATGACGGCAGTACCGCCTGCGGAAACTGGATATATTGCGGAGGCGCCACTTTTAAAGATGACAAATGGGTTTACAAACCACAATCCCGGAAAAAAGATGATCCCAGCGGTTTGGGCATTTTCCCCGAATGGGGCTGGGCTTGGCCGGTCAACCGCAGAATCATCTACAACCGCTGCTCAGTGCAGCCTGACGGCATCACGCCATGGCCAGGAGACGAAGAGCGCCAGTTGATACATTGGGATCCCACGGTGGTGGCCGATCCTAAGAAACCAGATGTACTAGGCAAATGGGTGGGGGTCGATGTACCTGATTTTATTGCCACCACCAGTCCTGACAAACCAAACTTCACGAAGCCATTCATTATGCGAGCGGAAGGGCTGGGGTGTTTATTTGCAACAGCTACTTCCATGAAGGATGGTCCTTTCCCCGAGCACTATGAACCTTGGGAGAGCCCAACCGTCAATATGATGAACAGTCAAAAACTGAATCCGGCCACCAAAATAATAGAACCGGATAAGCAGGGCACAACCGATCAATATCCAATTATAGGTACCACTTATCGTGTCTCTGAACATTGGCAGACTGGGGCCTTGACCCGTAACCTGCCCTGGCTGGCTGAACTGATGCCTAATATGTTTGTAGAACTCAGTGAAGAGCTGGCCAAGGAAAAAGGAATCAAAAACGGGCGTGATGTGATCATTTCCACAACTCGCGGCGATGTTAGAGCAGTAGCCTGTGTCACCAAGCGTTTTAAACCATTTAATGTAGATGGCAAACAAGTGCATGAGATAGGTTTAGTATGGCAGTATGGCTTTAAAGGTTATGCAACCGGGGATACAGCCAATTGGCTCACACCACATATTGGTGATGCCAATACCACCATTCCGGAATATAAAGCATGGCTATGCGACATAAGGAGGGCTTAACGATGGCAAATTTAACAAATCTTTATGATGTCAGCAAATGTACAGCCTGCCGTGGTTGCCAGATAGCCTGCAAAGATTGGAATCAACTTCCGGCTTCCATCAAACCATTTAAAGGCAACTATCAGACGCACGAAGATACCGATGGTGATACTTATACCATTATCAAATATTTTGAATCAGAAGATCCGGTTCATGGTGTAAGTTGGAACTTCATCAAACGGCAGTGTATGCACTGTCTGGATGCCAACTGTATGAAGGTATGCCCTAAGGGAGCATATACCAAAACTGAATGGGGAGCGACCATTCATGATCCCGATAAGTGTATAGGCTGTCAATATTGTACTACAGCTTGTCCTTTTGATGTTCCCAAATACCTGAAGCGGGTAGACAAGATTACCAAGTGTACCCTTTGTGCCAGTCGGGTCGAGGAAGGGCTGGAACCAGCCTGTGCAAGGACTTGCCCGACCGATGCATTGTTATTTGGTGATCGCGATGAGCTCTTGCAGATCGCCGAAGAACGTGCGAAACATCTGCAAGCCAATGGTTTTCCTAACGCTACGATTTATGGAAAACTTGAATTAGGCGGATTGAATAAGCTTTATGTTTTAACTGATACCCCAGATAAATTTGGTCTGCCAGTCGATCCTAAAGTTCCTAGTGTTACCTTCTGGCAAAATTATGTACAGCCATATGCCAGTTGGCTGATCCCGTTGTTCTTAGTGGCTTCGGGCACCAGTTTTGTTACTTCGAGGCTTATCGCCAACAAAAATAAAGGACATGAGGAAGGAAAGGAGGTCGTGAATGATGCAATTGGTTCCTGAGTATAAAGCTGATGTTCCCCGCGTTGAGCGTTTTAATTTCTTGTCCCGTTTTACTCACTGGGGACATACAGTAACATTTTTACTCTGCCTCTTTACTGGTTTAGTCCTGTTTTTTGATGGAGTAGACTGGCTGGCAGCAATATTTGGCGGATATGTCGGTGCAGGAATTATTCACCGGATTTCCGCTGTGTTAATGACCATCGTGATAGGTATCTTTGTGCTATTCAACTTCAAAGTACTGATCAACTGGGTCAAGGATATCCTTCGTTTCGGCATGAACGATATCGGGTTTTTAATAAAGTTCCCTCTTGATTTTTTAGGTTTTGAGGTAAAAATACCACCCCAAACTAAATTTAACGGAGGAGAAAAAGGGAATTCCATTGTGACACCAACTATGGTGATCCTGTTAGTCTTAAGCGGGTATATCATGTGGTTTCCGACGATCTTCCCCAAATGGCTGGTTATAGCCGCTTATCCGACCCATGACATCGCAATGGTCCTGGCGACCTGCATGGTATGTATGCATGGTTACCTGGGTTCCTTCCACACCCTTTCCGGCGAATCCTTCTGGGGAATGTGGAAAGGCACTGTCAGAGAAGACTGGGCGAAGCATCATCATGCTACATGGTATCAGGAAACTTACGGCAAGAAAGATGATGAGCAGGAAGAAGCATAATAAAATCCATCTCAATATAAAATGGGGGAATCTATTCCCCCATTTTTTCTTTACAGTCTGAAGCGGGTTTGCCATACTGGTATTTGACTTAGAATAAATAGAAGAAGGTGATGATTTGAAAAGACAAACCCCGGTCGACCTCCCTCAAGGATATGTTGATTTTTTTGTTGATCTTGAGAATCTCCAAAACCAGCAGCAGATAATATTGGCCAAATCTACTCAATTTGATACCTTTGATATGCAGAAGCAGTTAGCTTCCGGTAACCGATCATTGATCGAGCTGAATGGAATTGCCATTGATCCAGCGCTTTATAAATCGATTTTGATCAGTATGATCGATTTTATGAAGCAAAACCGCCCCGAAACAAAAGCATCTATGGAAAAACTCGAACTGACATTAGATGAATTGGACCTTGATCAAATGATTGCCAGGTTGATTGCTTTTGATATTGATGATAGTTTTAGTAAACTGGCCGAAAAGGTAAATTTGACCCAGGAACTGCTGGTCTTTACGTTTGAACATGCCCTAAGGCCATTTTTGAGAATTTATGCTAAGCCGTATCTGCAGGAACTTTTAAAAGATAATCAACCCTTTTGGCCATTACCTAATATATGCCCGGTTTGCGGCAGTAAATCAAGTTTCAGCCGTGTAAGTTCCTCCGACAATCGCCGCTATATGTTTTGCGATCGTTGCTTTAGTGAATGGGAAACCCGGTTTTTACAGTGCGTTCATTGTGGAAATGATGATCCGACTTCCATAAAATATTTAAATGTTGAAAATGATGATGCCTATCAGCTTTATGTATGTGATAAATGCCTGGGATATTTGAAAACTTACGACGAACGGCAAAAGAAGCAGCTCACTGATTTGTTTATTGCCAATATGGAAACGATCTACCTGGATCTACTGGCCAGGGAAAAAGGCTATACCAATCATGATGAGTGATATCTAACCTCAGGGATTTTCAGTATGCACGCAAAAAAATAACCCCCTTTTCAAAGGGGGTTATTTTAATGGATTAACCTATTTTCTCCAGCTTCGCTGCTGAGACTTTATACTCAGGGATCTTAGCAGTTGGATCCAATGAATCTGCATTGGTAAGCACATTAGCAGCTGCTTCCTTGTAATGGAAAGTAATAAACACTACCTTTTCATTTACGATCTCACTGATGTGAGCCTTAAGCTCAATGCTGCCTCTTCTGGTACTCAACCTGACCAATTCTCCGTTTGCTATTCCCAATTTTGCAGCGGTCACAGGATTGACCTCGACCTCATTATAGGGCCGATGCTCATCAAGGGCCGAAGCACGTCGGGTCATTGTTCCGGTATGATAATGGAACAGGTTTCTGCCGGTGGTAAGGATCAGAGGATATTCTTCACTGGGTAGTTCTACCGGTTCTTTGAAGTCGATGGCATGAAACAAACCCAAACCTCTGCTGAATTGAGCAGAATGCAAGACGGGCGTACCCGGGTGTTGAACCGTTGGACACGGCCAGGGTATTCCGGTGGTGTCGATCCTCTCATACGTGATTCCGGCATAGGATGGAGTTACGGTTCTGATTTCTTCAAAGATTGCTTCAGCAGAATCATATTCCATCGGGTATCCGCAGCGAGTTGACAGTTCACAAATGATCTGCCAGTCAGGCCGGGCATCTCCTATCGGGTTTATGGCCCGGCGTACTCTTTGCACACGCCGTTCAGTATTGCTGAAGGTTCCTTCTTTCTCGGCGAAGGTTACTCCCGGCAGGACTACATCAGCCAATTGGGCAGTTTCAGTCAGGAATATATCCTGAACTAAAAGAAACTCCAAATTCTTTAATGATTCTTCCACATGATCCAGATCCGGGTCGCTCATCATGGGGTTTTCTCCCAATACATACAGTGCTTTCAGTTCTCCATGATGCGCATGTCCGATCGCTTCTGTCAAAGTCCAGCCGTTTTTCCCTGACAGAGGAACGCCCCAGGCTTTTTCGAATTTCTCTTTATTGGCTTCATTGCTTACCTGCTGATAAGCGGGATATACATTCGGTAATCCACCCATATCGCAGGCTCCCTGCACATTATTCTGACCTCTGAGCGGATTGACTCCCGTTCCCGCACGTCCAAGGTTTCCAGTTAATAAAGCCAGATTACACATTGTCTTAACATTATCGGTCCCTGTACTATGCTGGGTAACACCCATGGCATAACAGATCGCTGCTGCTTCAGATTCTGCGTATAAACGTGCAGCTTTAATGATATCTTCTGCTGGCACACCGGTTATTTCAGCCGCAACTTCCGGTGGATATTTTTGGACCGTTTCAGCAAACTGTTCGTAACCTTCAGTCCGGTTTTCAATGAATTCTTTTGCCAGAAGGCCTTCATTGATGATGACATTCATCATTCCGTTCACTAACGCTACATCGGTTCCTGGTTTGAAGCGCATATAAATATCAGCGATTTCAGCCAGTTCTATTTTACGTGGATCAGCAACAATTAATTTTGCCCCATTCTTGCGTACATTTTTCCTGACTTTATAACCAATGACCGGATGGTTTTCTGTTGTATTGGTTCCAATCAAAAAGACACATCTGGCATCGTTTTCCAACTCATTAATGGAGTTAGTCATTGCGCCACTTCCGAATGCTGCCCCCAGACCGGCGACAGTAACGGAGTGTCAGAGACGGGCACAATGGTCAACATTATTGGTACCAATGGCCGCCCTCATGAATTTTTGCGCCAGATAGTTTTCTTCGTTGGTTACACGAGCAGAGGTAAACATCGCCAGTGTATCAGGACCATATTTTTCTTTGATTCCCTTCAGCTTATCAGCCGTGTAGCTTAAGGCTTCCTCCCAACTGGCAGGGCGAAGTTCCCCGTTTTCACGAATCAAAGGGGTGGTCAGACGCTCAGGTGAATGAATAAAGTCCCAGCCGAATCTGCCTTTTACACATAAGGCTCCTTTGTTGACCGGGCTGTATTTCCTATCACGATTGGAAGTTACACCGACCACTTTGTCGTTATTGACGTTGAGCTCCAAAGTACAACCGGTGCCGCAGTAGGTACAGGTTGTAAGTACCTTTTCATTTTGTGCAGCTTTCCCTTTGCCTGCTGCTACTTTACTGGTCAATGCTCCAACCGGGCAAACCATTACGCATTGTCCGCAGAATACACAGGTGGAATCTGCCAATATACCATTGAAAGCGGTGGAAATTTTGGCATGATGTCCGCGGTCTTCAAGATTAATCGCATCTGCTCCGGTTATCTCTTCACAGGCACGCACACAGCGGGTACACATAATGCATTTGTCATAATCCCTTTCGATAAATGGATTTGGATCTTCTTTGTAAAAGTGCGGTCCTTCTCCGGCAAAGCTGGATTCTTTGACTCCATATTTGTAGCAGTAATCCTGCAGCTTGCAGTTACCGTCTTTTTCACATACATGACAGTCGAATTTGTGCCGGGCGGTTAAAAGTTCCAGGATCACTTTCCTGGCTTCTACAACATCTTCGCTTTCGGTGAGTATATCCATATTGTTTTCCGCCGGCATAACGCAAGCCGCTACCAGCGTTGGTCTTCCCTTGGCTTCTACCAGACACATGCGACAGGATCCCGCCAATCTCAAATCTTCATCATAGCATAAGGTTGGCAGTTCTGCTCCGGCTTGTCGGCAGGCTTCCAGCAGCATGGTTCCCTTGGGTACCTGTATTTCTTTACCGTTTATTTTAAGATTTATCATCTGTTTTCCTTCCTCCTTTCCTCAGGATTATACGAGTTTTCTCATATATTCATGTTTAAAATGTTTGATGGTTGATTCGACCGGAATCGGTGCGGCTTGTCCCAATCCGCATAATGAGGCTTTCCGCATGACTTTGGCCAGACGCAGTATGTTTTCCAGGTCTTTTTCACTGGCTTTGCCTTCATTGACCTTCTGCAGCATTTCGCACATTCTGAAAGTACCTTCCCGGCAGGGATTACACTTGCCGCAGGATTCATGTTCAAAGAATTTGGTAATGCGTGCAACCGTGTCTACGATGTCCCTGGTTTCATCCAACACCAGGACTGCACCTGAACCCAAGGCTGCTCCAATGGCTCCCATGGAATCAAAATCTATCTGGGTATCCAGGTTTTCTTCCGGAATGAATGCGCCAGATGTACCGCCTACTTGAACCGCTTTAAAATTTTTGCCGTTCTTGATGCCTCCGCCCAGCTCATAGATTACATCCCGCAATTTATAATCAGTCGGTACTTCGAAATAGGTTGCGTTGTTAATATCACCTGTCAAGGTCAGCACTTTGGTGCCGGGATATTTAGCCGCTCCTATACCAGCAAACCATTCGGCTCCATTGACCATAATATATGGAAGGCATGCGAAGGTTTCCACATTATTGACCACCGTAGGTGCTGCCCACAATCCTGCCACACCTGGAAACGGAGGCTTAAATCTGGGCTCGCCCCGATGCCCCTCAATTGACTCTATCAAAGCAGTTTCTTCTCCGCACACATACGCTCCGGCGCCCATTCTGACTTCAATGTCGAAATCTCCTAATGCTCCGGCCTCCTTGGCACTCTTCACGGCATTTTTCAATAACTCTACTACGAATGGATACTCTCCCCGGCAGTATATATAGCCTTGATCTGATCCGATCGCTGCACCGCAGATGGCCATACCTTCCAATAATGCCTGGGCATTTTTTTCGCATATTATACGGTCTTTATATGTTCCCGGTTCCCCTTCGTCCAGGTTACATACAACATATTTTACCGGTGCATCCTGAGGAACAAAACTCCATTTCATACCGGCATTAAATCCTGCTCCCCCTCTGCCTCGTAAACCAGATTTTTTAACTTCATCGATCAGCTCTTTCTTTTGCATGGCTCTGGCTTTTTCCAAGCCTTTATAACCGCCGACCTTGATATAATCCGCTGCACTCTCCGGATCGATCTGGTCAGCATATTCTAACAAAACGCGTTTCTCTAACATTTTCTCACCTCCCCTTCCCTATTTATATGCACTCAATATTTCTGGTATTTTTTCCGGACTAACATTAAATATCGGTTCTGAATTTACAGTGATGACTGGAGTAGCCTGGCATTGACCGATACACTCGGTCAGTTCCAAAGTGTATTTGCCATCAGAGGTAGTTTCGCCGATCCCGATCCCCAGGTATTTCTGGATCGCTTTAATAACAGCGTCAGCTCCTGCTACGTGACAGGGTGCACTTTCACACATGCGGATAATATATTTACCTCTTTTCTCCACGGATAAGTAAGAATAAAAGGTCGCCACTCCGTACGCTTTCGACTCAGACATACCAAAAGCTTTTGCTGCTGCTGTCAAAGCTTCCCTGGGAATATAATTGTATTCCTTCTGGATTGCGTGAAAGGCTTCGATTATGCCCCCCTTGGTATTTTTTTGACTGGCAATCAAATCCATGTAATTAGCCATTTGTTCACCTCCTTTGCAAATTTATATAATCAAACAAAAACCCACCGAGGAATAGGCTGGCAATGCATACAGCTGATTCTGCCCTTCAGTCAGAACCGCAGTATAGCAATTGCTCCTTTCCGCAATGGGAGGTAAATTCGTTTCCAAACTTGCCCGATGATTGGTTGCCATAACTAAAAGCTTTAGGCAAACAATTCGGAGACAATCATTTATTTACTTTTTCAGGGTCAATATAGCACCTGCAAGTATCCTTTGTCGATAACAGTCTAATCGATGAATCAAAGGACTAAGTATACTATTATTATAACAGAATAAAAATTGGTTATGTGAAAACATGAACTTTTGAATGCAAGAACCTTCCCCACTAGTTATATTAATTCACTTTAAGCTTGTTCCTTCCTGCAATCTTTTTCTATTATAATCATTAATTATGGCATGTATAAATTTGTATACGAAATTCCTGAATGTCCTGCGAAATGTCGATATGTAGCTAAAAAGGGAGCCTACCAGTCACTTAAAAAACCTTTAAACTTCTGTCGTTAATCTGGCTGCTATTCTTTGAGCCTGCATCATTACTTCCTCTTGGTCTAAAGTAATGAACTGTCGGTTTTCCATAATGATCCTGCCATTTATTATTACCGTTTCCACATCGCTGGCCTGCCCCGAATAGACCAGATTAGCTGTTATATCATACCGCGGAATTTGATGGGCTGCATGCAGATTTATGATGATCATATCCGCTTTATAACCTTTTTGGAGTTTGCCGATCTGCGAACTTAGGCCCAAGGCCTGCGCTCCGTTCACTGTTGCCATTTCCAAAGCTTTATAAGCCGGTAACACGGTAGGATCCATTGTGCTTACTTTATGCAGCAAAGCACAGGTTCGCATTTCCTGCATCATATCCAGATCATTGTTACTGGAAGCCCCATCGGTACCTAATGCAACTGGTATTCCAGCCGCCAGCAGCTTTGGTATCGGTGCAATGCCGCTGGCCAGCTTCATATTGCTTTCCGGATTATGGGCTACGGCTGCTCCATTTTCTGCAAGAATAGCTATATCTTCTTCACTGAGATGAACACAATGAGCTGCTAAAACATGATTTCTAAACAATTCGGCATCTTTCAATAATGCTACCGGGGTTTTTCCGTATTGTGCAGCCATATCGGCTACTTCTCCAAGGGTCTCAGCCACATGGATATGGACACCTACTCCCAGATCAGCAGCCAGGTCTGCAACTCTTGACAAGTAATCCGGCGGACAGGTATAGGGTGCATGAGGACCAAGCATAATGGAAATTCTTCCATCCCCCTGATTATGCCATTTTTTCACCAGCTCTATGCTGTCAGTAATCGCTTGCTCACTCATAGGCCCGGCACCGATCATGCCGCGGGACAAACAAGCCCGCATGCCAGATCTGTCGACCGCCTGGGCTACCTGATCCATTGAAAAGTACATATCAGCAAAAGTGGTAGTCCCTGATTTGATCATTTCTACCATTGCCAGCATAGTACCCCAGTAAATATCGTCCGGGGTCAATCTGTCTTCCAATGGCCAAATCTTTGTTTCCAGCCATTCCATTAGGGGCAGGTCGTCAGCATAGCCCCGCAGCAAAGTCATGGCAGCATGCGTGTGGGTATTAATAAAGCCTGGCAGCACCACTTTATTTTGCCCTTCGATAACCTTATCGTAGCCGGCTGTCTGGGTCTCACCGCTGCCAATGGCAGTGATAACGTCATTTTCGATCACGATATGACCCTTTTCTATGATCTGGGAAGCACCATCCATAGGGATAATACTGATATTATGCAGTAATGTCCTCATCTTTCTCCTCCTTTATCCCTGATTCAGATGTTGTCTGATATTTTCCTGGACTGGGGGTTTAATGATCCCGCTCTCGGTAATGATCCCGGTAATCAGCTGGTGAGGTGTTACGTCAAAAGCAGGATTGAAAACGCTGGCCTCCGGTACCGTCAGATGAATGCCTCGAAGCTGTTTGATCTCCAGATGGGAACGTTCCTCGATCGGGATCTGTCTGCCGGTTTCAATATTTACATCGATGGTTGAATGGGGTGCTGCAATATAAAAAGGAATGTGATGATAATCAGCCAGTACGGCTAGTGTATAGGTCCCGATCTTATTGGCGGTATCGCCATTGGCTGCGATCCGGTCTGCACCAGCAATAACTGCGTCAACTCGTTTAAGCTGCATAATATAGCCTGCCATACTGTCAGTAATAAGTGTGACCGGAATTTCATCCTGCATCAGTTCCCAAACGGTCAAACGCGCTCCCTGCAACACCGGTCTGGTCTCACAAGCCCAAACCTGACTAATCTTACCTTGCCTGTGAGCCGTTCTGATCACGCCCAGTGCAGTCCCATAACCTCCGGTCGCCAGTGCTCCTGCATTGCATATGGTCAATATCCGGCTATTTTCCTTTAGCAGTTTTTCGCCATGACCACCTATGGCCTGGTTGATCGTGATATCTTCAGCCAGAATATCTGCAGCTGTTTTGGTCAAAGCCGCCTGTAACCTGCTTATACCTTGCTTTTCATATTGACGGTAAACGCTTTCCATTCTGCCTAAAGCCCAGAATAAATTCACTGCTGTCGGGCGGGTAGCAGCCAATAAGCTTTTGTATTTAAGAAAGTAAGCCTCCAGTTGCTCCGGGGCCCCTTCATAATGATTTACCGCCAAAGCCAGGCCGAAAGCAGCGGCTATGCCTATCAGCGGCGCACCTCTTACTTTCAGTTCTCTTATGGCTGCTGCCACTTCTTCAGCGGTTTGGTAAGTCTCGTAAATGACCTCATCAGGGAGCCGGTTCTGATCCAATAATTCTATCGCCTGTCCTGTAAATATCAATGGCGCGATCATTGGTTCATCCCATTTTCAGTCAAGATATTGGCGCAGGTGCAACTTTTTGCGGCAGATATATTTTTGATCCCTGCCATTATGAGCTTTCTTACATCGGTTATTTTGGTTTGCATCATTTCCACGACTTCGCTATGGGTCAAAACGGATCCGGATATGCCGGCAGCAAAATTCGTTATGATAGAAATATTTGCATAACACATGCCCAATTCTCTGGCCAGGCATACTTCCGGTACGCTGGTCATACCAATCAGTTCTCCCCCCAGCATTTTAAACATCTTTATTTCTGCAGCGGTTTCAAAACGAGGGCCTTCCGTACATACATAGACCCCACCATTGTAAATTTTCAGGCCCATTTCCTGTCCGGCAGCTGTCAAAGCCTGTCTAAGTTCGAAACAATAAGGGACGGTCATATCACAATGAACCACCCCCTGGTCTCCGCCTTCGTAAAAGGTATGCTGACGATTCCTGGTAAAATCCAGGAACTGATCAGCCAGTACAAATTGTCCAGGTTTGAACTCATAATTCAATGATCCTACTGCTGCTGTGGCAATAATATTTTTTACACCTGACTGGTGCAAAGCCATTATATTCGCCCGATAGTTAATCAAATGGGGCGGAACCCCATGATCAGAACCATGCCGGGGAATAAATGCGATTTCCGTCCCCTGATATGATCCAGCTATAAATTTTACCTGCCCGTAAACTGTGTCCACGGTTACTTCTCTTACATCATCCAGCAGTTCAGGATCATAAACCCCTGTCCCGCCTATAATCGCAGTCTCCAACATGAAAACCTCCCTTATTCACCAAATAAAGCTTCGGCAAAAACAGCTGAGGAGAATTCGCGTAGATCATCCATGGTTTCTCCAACCCCAACATATTTGACCGGAAGTTTTAACTCATCAGCTATAGCTAATACAATGCCTCCTTTGGCAGTCCCGTCCAATTTGGTCAATATGATCCCTGATATACCTGTAGCTTCCTGGAATAGGCGGGCCTGACTGATGGCATTTTGGCCGGTGGCAGCATCAAGCACCAATAAGACTTCACATTGATCTTCCGGCAGTTCCCTTTCAATGATCTTTTTAACTTTGCTTATTTCTTTCATTAAATTGGTCTTGTTTTGCAGCCGTCCGGCGGTATCAATTATCAATATGTCATTCTTCCTGGCTTTAGCCGCAGCTATGGCATCAAAAACCACGGCTCCCGGATCAGAGCCTTCGTTATGTTTGATCAATTCTACTCCTGCCCGGTCAGCCCAGGTTTGTAACTGATCGATTGCAGCAGCCCGATAGGTATCGGCAGCCGCCAACAGCACCTTTTGTTTTTCATTTTTATATTTATAGGCCATTTTAGCAATGGATGTCGTCTTTCCTGCACCGTTCACCCCTACCACTAAAATAACATGCGGTTTCCCTGTCGATACCGTTTCCGTTTCATTCGCAGCCAACGTGGATTCCACTTCAGCCCGTAATAAGACGATGACTTCCCGGGCTTCTTTGATGCCTTGCTTTTTCACCTGGCTGCGGATATTTTTGATCAGATCCAACGTAGTCTTTACCCCTACATCTGCCTGAATCAGGATGTCCTCCAGCTCTTCCCAGAATTCATCATCGATATCACCTGTTCTTCTCACTAAGCTTTCAATTTTATCAGTCAGGTTTTTCCGGGTTTTACTCAGACCATTCCTGATCTTATCGAACCAGCCGCGTTTGCGTTTTTCTTCAGCATCTGAAGAAATTTCCCCGGTCATCTCTTCGTTACTGGTCGTTTCCGGTTCAGTCATGATCTTTTCCGCTTCTACCGCTTCATTTTCTCCGGATTCATTCCTTTTCCGCCCTTTGATCTTATCCAGCCATGCCATTTTTTGATCCATCCTTTATCATATGATTTATCCTGCCAGGTTTTCCGCTTCTTCCAGATTCAGTGTCAGTACGGAAGAAATCCCTTTTTCCGGCATGGTAACTCCGTATATATTTTCCCCAGCGGCAATGGTCGTCTGCCGATGGGTGATGACAATAAACTGCATTTTATCAGACATCTTGCTTAAATAGTTGGTAAGCCTCAGCAGATTTGTTTCGTCCAGGGAAGCATCGATCTCATCCAACAGGCTGAAAGGTGCCGGCCGCAAACCAAGCAAAGCAAATATAAAAGCAATACAAGTAAGCGCCCGTTCCCCTCCCGACAGCAATTCCAGCGGCTGCATTTTTTTACCCGGCATTTTTACTTCAATTTCTACCCCGGCTTCTAATCTATCATCCTGGGCATCCAATCTGAGTAAAGCTTCTCCCCCTCCAAACATTTCCTTAAAAGTAGATTTGAAACTTTCGTTGGCCAGCAGCAGGAAATGTGCAAAGTCCTTGGTCATGATCTTTTCGGTTTCCTGCAGCAGTTGATGTAAAGCGTCGCGTGCCTGGATCAAATCCTGATACTGTTGCTTCTGGAAATCATACCGTACGGTTATTTCCTGATATTCATCCAATGCTGTAAGATCCACCGGCCATAAGCTTTCCATCTCCAGTTTCAAGTCTTCCATCTCTTGAATAAAGTTTTTGATATCAGCACTTTTATAAGGAATCTCAACTGGTTCGTCCATAAATAATTCACGCCATTTTTCCTGCCAGTTATTGCGCATGTTATCCAATTCTGTTTCCAGTCTGGCAATGTTTAGTTCAGTATTCCGCTGATTACTTTCCGCCTGGATCAACTGCTGGCGTAAAGGGGCCAATTCCCTGCGGCACAGTTCACTCTTCTGCCTAAACTCGTCTGTACTCTGCAAATTACAGGTGATCTGGGCGGAAACTTCCTGTAAGTCACTGCCAAGCTGCTCAATGGTCGTTTGTCTGACAGCAATGGCCTCGTTTTCTGCCGCGGTCTCTCTTTCCATACGCTCCTTAAGCTGAGAAGCTGCCAGCATGGATTGTTGATAGGACGCTTTCACCTGCTCAAACTGGGCGATATTTTTTGCACTGTTTTCCAATTCTTTTCTTTTCATTTCCAACTGTTCCTGATACGAATTCAGTCTTTCTTTGCCAACTTCCAGATCACGTGTATCAGTTTCCAGCTTTTGTTTGAACCATTCCAATTCTTCTGTCAATCGGCTGCTGTCATCCTGTAACGATCTTTTTTCTTCCTGCCAGCCTAACTGATTTTTTTGCAGGTGTAAGATTTCTTTGTCGACCTCATCTAATTGAGAAAGATAGGATTCACGCTGCAGTTTCAGCTGGATATATTCAGCCATGACTTTTTCCCTTTGTTTGCTCAGCATTTCCAATTTCAGTGTATGCTCGAGCAAATTATTTTTCATTTGGCTGTTGACTTGCTCTGCGTCAGCCAGCTTTTTATTCTGCTGCGCAATTGCGGTGGTGGTGTCTGTCAGCTGTTTTTGAAGATCCTGCAATAAGCCTGCTAATTTTTTCTCTTCCCCTTTGCGCTGGATCACGCCTGGCTGGATCGATTCCCGATGTCCACCGGTCATTGCCCCGCTGGTATTGATCAGTTCTCCTTCCAGGGTAACAATACGCCCCGGGAAATCCAGGTTCTTATAAATTCTTATGGCAACTTCCATATTATCGACGATCAGCACCCGCCCCAGCAGATAATCGACGGCTTTTTTACATCGGGGTTCATACTGGACCAGTTCCGCTCCCAAGCCTAAAACACCGGGGATCTTTTGAAGCTTTGCCCGAAGGGTATCCGGCAGCGGCTGGCTTTTTAAGACATCCAGCGGCAAGAATGTGACCCTTCCCATTTTTTGTTGTTTGAGAATGTTGATAGCCTCTTTGGCATCATTCATGGATTCCACTACGACATTTTCAAGACCTCTGTTCAGGGCTGTTTCCACTGCCATTTCCAGACCTGGTTTCACATCGATCAATTCTCCGATAATGCCGACAAAACCATGTAGTTTATGATCCCCCTTGAATCTGCCTGCAATCGCTTTGACCCCTGATGAATATCCAGCCATATTCCTTTGCATTTCCCTGCTGGCAGCCAGCTTGCCGGATACTTTTTGTATCTCGTCACGGCTCCGGTCATAGTTACGGTTCAATTCCCCGGCAGTCTGCTGCAATTGTTCTTTTTCTCCCTGTAATTCTTTTAAGCGCAGCGTAATTTCTCGTTCCTGCTGCTTCAGGGTTGTGATCTGTTCCTGCAATTCATCATCCATGGTTTGCCCGGAAGCAATTTTGCTCTGGATCTCCTCCAGATGGATGCTTATACGCTGATTTCTATCCTGTGCCCGTTTCAACTCTTCTTCATTGGCAATGATCTTATTACCGGCTTCTGTTTCCAGTTGTACCCGCTGAAATACTTCGCTCCTTTTCGCTTCAAACTGTTCCTTGCACTGATGGATCGCTTCCTCCAGAATTTGTACTTCTGCTTTGACCTTAAGAAATTCTTGCTGCTTTTGCTCCATTTGCTGCTGATCCTGACTGAATGCGGCTTCGGTAGCTTCCATATCCAGGCTTAAACTGTTTAACATATGCAAATATTTTGCACTGTCATTTTCCGCGCTGGCGATCCGTTCGCTGGCATTTTTGATTTTTTCCTGTCCCATGCGGATCTCATTCTGGCAATTGTTGATCTTGGTTTCGTGTAGGTATTTCTGCTCTCTTAAACTGTTGAGCTGCTGATTATTCTCTTGTAGTATGACTTCGGTTTGCTGTAATGACGCTTCCATTTCAGCCGTCTTTTTCCGCATTTGGTCGATCTGGCTCTGACGAATGGCCAAATCATTTTGACGGTGGTTTAAATCTTTATTCATTTTCAGCCACTCAAAACTTATGACCTGGCGTTCCCGTTCGTCGTAACGCTGAGATAAGCCTTGATAAGCAGAAGCTTTGGCTGCTTTTTCTCCAACTTCAGTTTTTCTGATTTCCAGTTCCTTCAAGATGTCGCCTAAACGCAAAATATCATTACTGGTGATAAGCAAACGTTTTTGAACTTCATCACGTTTATGACGATGACGTATGATCCCTGAAGCTTCCTCCAGCATTAAGCGCCTTTCTATGGGCTGGCCGTTTAAAACCTGCTCCAGTTCCCCCTGGTTGATGATGGAATACCCCTTTTTACCTAAACCGGTCCCGGTAAATAAGTCCGTTATGTCTTTCATCCTTACTTTGGATCTATTGAGGGAAAACTCACTCTCCCCGGAGCGGAATGATTTTCTTTCCACCGTTACTTCTGTAAAATCTACCGGCAGCAAATGATCATGATTATCTACGGTTATTTCAACATATGCCATGCCCTGAGACTTTTTTTTATCGGTGCCGTTGAAAATTATATCTTCATTCCTCTGTCCTCGGATATGACGAACATTATTTTCGCCCAGGACCCAGCGGATCGCGTCGACAATATTGCTTTTGCCGCAGCCATTGGGTCCAACCACGATATTTATACCTGGTTTAAGATTCATTTCTGTGATCTCTGCAAATGATTTAAACCCTTTGATTTCCAGCCTTTTCAGGTACACTAAATTTCCCTCCGCACGAAACGTTTACTTGTCTCATATTTCCAAACCATTAACTGCTTTTTCAGTCTGTTTGCCCGGTTTTAAAGTACCATTATATGATTACTTTCTGATTGACCGGGAACCTTAGTTAAACTCCGCTATTTATTGGGCAAGAAATGATCTTGTAAACTCCTGCCGGGTTACTTCAAGGGGTGGGAACAAGGATCGCGGATCACAGATCAACACAGTATCCTTCGATAAGGACCTGTCCGATCGAATAGTGATCTCCTCCAGTTCGAAGGCCTGCTGCCAATATGCAATGTTGCTTCTGCGAAAACCCACCAGTTTCGATATATCCCGCTGATTGGAAAAAAGCACTATCTGTTTAATATTCTTTCTCCCTGTCAGTAATTCCTTTAACGCAAAGTCTACTTGCTGTTTATATATTTCCTGCTGCACCAGTTCACCGAAACCAGGATGAAATGGCCCCGCGAGTATATTGGTCCCCCGGGTCAATTCTTCATCAGCATGAAGTCCCATACGGATCACATTGATATTGTACTGCTGAAAGCGCAGATACATCTGCATACTTATTTTTATGGCTTCCTGCAGGCTCAATGGCTGATACTTGCCTGCGTTATACATAGCCGCTAAAGGCGTATCCTCAATGACCAAAGTAGGGTAGATCCTGACCATATCTGGTTTAAGAGCAATGGTTTTGGCGGTAGTCTCGAGGTCGGCAGTAATATGATCTTCCGGTAGTCCGATCATCAGCTGTATCCCTAACTGAAAAGGATACTGCCGTATCAATTCAACTGCCTGGGTTACGATCCGACTTTTATAACCCCGGCCGGAAGCAGCAAGTACCTGGTCGTCAAGGGATTGTACCCCCAGCTCAATGGTTGTAACTCCCGCTGCCAGCAATAGATCCAATTCTTCCCGATCAATAAAATCCGGACGGGTGGAGATCCGTATTCCGCTAAGCACCCCTTCAGCCAGATAGGGTTTTACCAGATCCAGATAAAACTGCTGTAATTCTTTATTGATGGCTGTAAAACTGCCGCCAAAAAATGCTGCTTCTGCATCCCGGTCCCGAGGCAGGGTTTTTAAGGCTTCCGTAATAATATTTTCTACCTCTTTTGCAGAAGCAGTATGATGCACGGCAGTAATTGTTTGCTGATTACAAAATATACATTGAAAAGGACAGCCTAAATGGGGGATAAAAACAGGAATATTGAAATGTGCCATGGATTTTCCTTTATACTGACATTTTTAATAAATGCTGAAGCTTCGATTCATCTTCCAGCGCTTTTTCAGCGGCATTTTGTTCCGCTTCTTTTTTACTCTTGCCACGCCCGACAGCCAGCAGTGTTTTCTGATAATAAACGCCCGCGGTAAAAATTTTGGCATGGGCGGGCCCACTCTCCTCTAATATTACATAGTTTACACTTTGCCTGTTTTTTGCTTGAACGATTTCCTGCAGTTTAGACTTATAATCATTAAAATCACCACTGGAAGCTTGACTAATAACCTCCAGAAAATGCTGCCGAATAAAGCTCCGTGCAGCATCATAACCCTTATCCAGGTATATCGCACCGATCACTGCTTCCACAGCATCTGCCAGAATCGATTTACGACTGCGTCCGCCGGACATTTCCTCCCCTTTGCCTAATAACAAGTAAGAACCCAGATTTAAAACTCGCGCCACTTGTAAAAGAGCTTTTTCGCACACGATCTTGGCCCTTATTTTAGTCAGTTCGCCTTCGGCCTGGTCGGGTAATCGTTCAAATAAAGCTTCGGTGACCACCAAATTCAAAACTGCATCTCCCAGGAATTCTAATCTCTGATTGTCTGCCTGCAGGTTTTTATCCTGATGATAGGAAGGGTGCGTCAAAGCCAAAGTTAACAAGGCCATACGATTGAACTCCAACCCCTGGGCTGCAGCAAAGTCGGTCGCCTTATTTACCATCCTGCACCTGCTGCAAAAAAGTATAAAGCGCTTTCACCAATAAACCCATCACGGGATAATCCTCCAGTTCTTCTTCGGGAAATTCAACGTCATAAATGTCTTCCAAGGCCATGATCATTTCCACAATATCAATGGAATCAGCCTCAATTGCTTCAAAAGCAGTTTCCATCGTGATTTCCTTGGGATCAATATCTAATTGTTCGGCTAATATTTTTCTTGCCAGTTCGAAAAATTCTTCCATATTCTCTCCTCCAGCATTCATGGTTTAAAATGATTATATTCTATTTCGCCAGCAAAGATAAATTGTTTCTCTGGTTTGGCAGTTATGCATTTTCCTCCATAAAGCTTAAAGCTTTCTTTTGTCCTTCCACTATATCGTTGAGGAAAGACTTTTCGGCAATTCGCATCCCGTTTAAAACCGCTTCCTGTTTTGAACTGCCGTGGCATACGATACTGATTCCTTCAACGCCCAGCAATGGAGCACCGCCTACCTGGGTGTAATCAAGCTTTTGCATAAACTTTGGTACAGTTCCGGTTTCCTTAAGGCTGGCTTCGCCAATGAAAGCTGCCATTCCTTCAATGGTTTTCAGAACAAT
This sequence comes from uncultured Syntrophomonas sp., assembly GCA_964574965.1. Lineage (GTDB taxonomy): Bacteria > Bacillota > Syntrophomonadia > Syntrophomonadales > Syntrophomonadaceae > UBA1368. Next base: position 35,958 of record CAZNPR010000003.1, read on the forward strand.
ATTTCCTACAAAACCATCGCAGACAATCACATCGGCATAATGATTAAAAATATCTCGTCCTTCTGCATTACCAATAAAATTTAAACTGGTTTGCTGTTTAAGCAGATCATGGGCTTCCAGGGTCACTGCATTGCCTTTGCTCTCTTCGGTACCATTACTGAGTAGTGCGATCCGGGGCTTATCTACTTGAAACGATAAATTGGCATAAGCGCTGCCTAAATATGCGAACTGAACCAGTTGCTTAGCCTTGCAATCAACATTGGCGCCCAGATCGATCAGAAATGTAAAATTGCCGGACAAATTAGGGATAGATGTAATGACCGGCGGTCTTTCTATTCCTTCTATTCGGCCCAAGATAAATATCGCTGCCGCCATTTGCGCTCCGGTACTGCCACAGGAAACCAAACAATCCGCCCGTTTCTCTTTGACTAATTTGGTGGCTACCACGATGGAAGAATCTTTCTTCCGGCGTAAAGCCAAAGCTGGCGATTCATTCATTTCGATCACTTCGCTGGCATTTATGATCTCAACCTGGGCAGGCTCATAATCAAAATGGCTTAATTCATTCTCAATAACGGTATCTTTACCTACCAACAAAACAGTTGATGAATTCTCCCGGGTCCATTTTAAGGCTCCGGCAATGATTTCCCGGGGGGCATGATCTCCTCCCATGGCATCAACAGCTATTCTCATCGGCAAACAACTCCTTATAAGACAAAAAGTAAGGTTTTTGCCTCAAAGACTCCAACTTACTTTTTGATAAAAAGATTTATTTAACTTCTAAAACTGTTTTTCCGTTATAATGTCCACAACTCAGGCATGCATGATGGGGCATTTTCAGTTCATGACACTGGGGACATTCAACCAAACCCGGTTTATCAATTTTCCTCCACTCAGCACGCCGCTTATTCTTTCGGGAATGTGATTGTCTTCTCTTTGGAACTCCCATTTTAACTTAACCTCCTTCCCTATTTAACTTCTTCAGTTTTTCCCAGCGGGGGTCGATTTCTTCATTGACACAATGACATTCATCTATATTTTTGTCCCCGCCGCAAAAGGGACACAGGCCTTCGCAATTCGGGTCACAAATCGGATTTAACGGAACTTCTGCAAATATCGCTCCTTCAATATAAGCAGTTATATCTGTCTCATTACCTTCCAGCAGCAGGACTTCTTCATCATAGCGATCTTCATTTCCGGCTTCCGCTATGATAAATGACAATTCCAGGGAAATAGGCCTGGTAAATAATTTCAAGCAACGGGAACAGCTATACTCTATCATAGTTTGCATGGTCCCTGAACCGTAAAAAACCTGATTTTGTCTTTTCACCATCAACGCAATTTCAACAGGGGATTTGATATGTGCTCCGCTGTCGACTAAAAAATGATCATCAATGCTGCCTTTGAAATCAAAATATACAGCATCTTCCTGGTGAAGTTTCAGTTGCTTAAGATTAATTCTCATTGTATGACCCTCGTAAAAATACCAGATTAATTATAGTCTGCCGGGCTTGATGTTGTCAATAAAGCACTTTATTAGCTTTCTGCTATTATTCCATTTTAATATGTCCCTTAACCCTTATATCCAAAACAAAAAAGGCGGGCCTCCCTGCCTCTCAGGGTGTCCATAAAGCCGGCGACATGCCAGAGCGAACAAAAAAGGTTAAGAGCCAGGCAACCAGGAAGCCCGTGATTGAGGCGTACATGAGGTACGTCGATCAAACGGGCTTACTAAGTTAACGAAGCTATTAGCCTTTTTTGTCGGTCTGAGAGGCGGGGCCTCCCCCGCCTCAGTAATGACGTTCTATTTAGCGGCCAGTTGGAAAGTATCACGGGCAATGACTAATTCTTCATTGGTTGGTATGATGAATATTCTAACTTTTGAATCGGCTGCTGCAACGTCTACTTCTTTCCCTCTGACATTATTCTTTTCAGCATCGATCTTTACTCCCAGGAAATCAAGGTCAGAGCAAACGCTTTCTCTGACATCCGCAGCATTTTCACCCACCCCGGCAGTAAATACCAGACAGTCACAGCCATTCAGTTTAGCCATGTAATTGCCGATATATCCTTTGACCTTATTATAGTATACTGCCAGCGCTATTTGCGCTCTGGTGTTTCCGGTCTTGGCTGCCGCAAGAATGTCGCGCAGGTCATTGGATACGCCAGACAATCCCAACATACCTGATTTTTTGTTAAAATAGCTGTTGGCTTCCGATGAATTCATTTCCAATTTGTCCATCAGATAAAAAACGATAGCCGGGTCGATATCACCTGAGCGGGTCCCCATGACCAAACCTTCCAGAGGAGTAAAGCCCATGGAAGTATCAACCACTTTACCGCCCTTGATGGCTGCCATACTGGCGCCATTGCCCAGGTGTAAAGTAATGATCTTGCAATCTTCATATGGTTTGCCCAGCATCTCTGCCGCCCGATGGGAGACATAAAAATGAGAAGTGCCGTGGAAACCATATCTTCTGACTCTATATTTTTCATACACATCATAAGGAAGTGCATACATGTAATTATCAGCTTCCATGCTCTGATGGAAAGCGGTATCAAAGACTACCACATGAGGTATATTGGGCATTAATGACTGACAAGCTTCGATCCCCATTAAATTGGGAGGATTATGCAGCGGTGCAATATCGAAACAATCTTTTATCACTTTTTTTACATGATCATCGATGACAACGGAACTGGCAAATTCTTCACCGCCATGAACCACCCGGTGTCCTACTGCACCGATTTCATCCATGCTTTTAATACATCCGTATTCTGGATTTACCAGAACTTCAAAAACTAATTTCATGCCTTCAGTATGGTCAGGCAAGTCCTTTTTGATGATCACTTCATCTTTGCCAGTTGGTTCGTGCTTTAAAGAAGTTCCGGGGATCCCAACTCTATCTACTAAGCCTTTGGCTAATACTGATTCATCGGTCATATCGAAAACCTGATATTTAATTGATGAACTACCGGCATTCACTACGAGAATTTTCATTTACTCGACCTCCTAAATAATTTAATCATTTATATGGGATTAAGCTTTTACAGCTATCATAGCTACTACATTAATAACATCTTCTACACTGCATCCTCTGGACAGGTCATTTACGGGTTTATCCAAACCTTGGAGTATCGGACCGATTGCTTCTGCTTTGGCTAACCTTTGCACTAATTTGTAACCAATATTTCCAGCTTGCAGATCGGGGAATATAAGTACATTGGCCTGACCGGCTACCAGACTGCCGGGGGCTTTTGAAGCTCCAACTTTAGGCACCATGGCGGCATCAGCCTGTAATTCGCCGTCTAATTTTAATTCTGGAAATCTTTCTTTGGCAATATTGGTAGCATTGACCATTTTATCAACGACTTCGTGGCTGGCACTGCCCTTGGTGGAGAAAGACAACATCGCAACCTTCGGATCTTTCATTCCGCAAAGATCAATGGCTGTCCCGACCGAAGTCTTAGCAAATTCTGCCAGTTGTTCCGCTGTTGCTACCGGTGTCACAGCACAATCAGCAAAAACGAAGGTACCATTATCACCATATGCACAATCAGGTACGATAACAATAAAAGATCCGGATACCGCCGAAATGCCAGGTGCAGTTTTGATGATCTGCAAAGCCGGTCTCAATACATTCCCTGTTGTATTTTCTGCGCCAGCTACTTCTCCGTCTGCTTTCCCCATTTTTACCATCATGGAAGCAAAAAAGAGCGGATCTAACATACTGGCTTTGGCTTTATCAAGATCCATCCCTTTGCTTTTGCGCATCTCATAGAATGCCTGGACAAAATCATCAAAGTAGGCTGCTTTCACAGGGTCAATGATCACTGCCCCGGAGATGTCTGCGCCAACCTTGGCAGCAGCAGCTTTCACATCACTCTCGTTGCCGAGCAGAACGGGATTGGCTAGTTTATTATTCACAATATCCTTGATAGCCAATAAGGTCCTTTCCTCGGTGCCTTCTGGAAGAACAATCGTTTTTCCCCTTTTTGATGCCTTTTCTCTAATTTCCGCTAATAAGCTCATCCTTCTACCTCCCCAAATTTTAAGTAACTAAATACTTACCCATGCTTGTCTTATCTTATTAATTCTAGCATAAGTATCCTTATAAGTGGTAAGATTTATAAGACTAATACAAGCTTAAAGGAGTATACTTTTTGAGCGTTCTGGGTATCATTGCAGAGTTCAATCCCTTCCATAAGGGGCATGAACATTTGATCAATACCGCTAAAAAAAACGGCTCTTTTGACGCAGTTGTCTGTGTCATGAGCGGTAACTTTTCGCAAAGAGCTGAGCCGACCGTATGTGATAAATGGTCCCGCGCAGAGATGGCTCTTCAAGGCGGTGTCGACTTGGTCATTGAATTGCCTTTTGGTTTTGCCGTGCGAAGTGCTTATTATTTTGCCCGTGGTGCCGTCCAGCTGTTAGCCAGGACCGGGGTGGTTACGCATCTGGGATTTGGCAGTGAATATGGTCAACTGGACCCGCTGCTAAAAATAGCCTCCCTGTTGGCGAATGAACCGGTTGAGTACCGGAATTTGCTAAGAGATCTGTTGGGTCGAGGTTTAAGTTATCCCGCAGCCCGTTCCCAGGCCTTACAGCAGTTTCTGGGCCCGCAGGCAGCTGATCTTGCAGAACTGATGAACGGTCCCAATAATATCCTGGCAATTGAATACCTGCATAATATTATACAAGATCAAATCGACCTGATACCCCTTACCATTTCCCGCCAGGGCGACGGTTATCACAGTCAGCAAATATCGGTTTCAGGATTTTCCAGCGCCGGTTCCATAAGAACTGCTTTGTTTAATGACCCGGTTATCACCGAAAGAATGGAGCAAGCACTGCCTGAAAGCAGCAGACAGATTTTAGAGCGGGAGATCAGCACGGGGCGAGCCCCCATCTCTTCCAATGCCCTTGAGCAAATGATCCTGGCCAATCTGCGCAGCATGTCCCTGTCTTCTTTAAGCCAGATATATGAAATCAGCGAAGGGCTGGAATACCGGATCAAAGAGGCTTCCCTGCAAAGCGGCACCCTTGAAGAATTGCGCCGAAAAATCAAATCGAAACGGTACAGCCTGACACGGATAAACCGAATCCTCATATACTCCTTATTTCATCTTACCAAAGAACAAATTGATATCCTTGATCAACATGGACCTCAATATTTTCATATACTCGCATTTTCGTCAACAGGTCGTAAAATCCTGCAAAGAGTTAAAAATAAATCATCTTTGCCGATCTTAAGCCGCGGCAGTCAAGTAAAAAAACTAAGTCAGGAAAAGGATAGCAGTGGGGCAGGAGATTTGCTGGCCCTGGATATTCTGGCCAGTGATATATATAGTCTGCTTTCCCCCGCGTCAGCAATGCGGGGCGGTGGGAAGGATTTTCTCACTTCGTCTTTATTTATCGAGTAATTTCCTTGATCGCAGCCAAAATATCATTTACTTGTTCCCTGGCTGCCTGACGTCCCATTTCCACGATCTGTGCCGATTTTTGAAAATCACTGGAAGCATAATTACCAACCTTGGGCTGCAAAAGAAAATCAGTATTCAGCGCGCTGGCTTCGAAATGACGCTTCTGCATTAAATCAAGGGAGCTCATGATCACATCTAATACATTTCTTATCTCAATGCTGCGGTCTTCCGTAAAGGTTACATCGACAGCGATAACCAAATCAGCATTATTTTTCAGGGCAATATCTACCGGAAGGCGGTCAGTTATGGCTCCGTCCACCAGGATCATGCCTTCTCTTCTGACCGGGTGGAAAACACCTGGAATAGAGATACTGGCTCTTATCGCTTCGGCCACAGAACCTTCCTGTAAAACAACGGTTTGTCCGGAAAGCAGATCCGTTGCAGCCATCTGCAGGATGATATCCAATTCATTAAACTGCTTTTTTTTAGTCAGTAAATCCAGTAGTGAACTGATCTTCTTCCCGGCCACAAACCCCATACGGGGAATTTTTACATCAAAAAAGGTCCTGGTATCGATCTTGTTGATCATTTTATCCAACATCACCAGATCTGCGCCGCAGGCATATATGCCGCCCACCATAGCTCCCATACTGCTGCCCACAATTATATCCGGAAAAATACCGTTCTCATTGAATACCTGCAATACGCCTATATGAGCTAGTCCCCTTGCACTTCCTGCACCCAGCACTAATGCAATTCTAGGTTTTTTACCGGCCACGGTATTACCTCCTTTAATAGCTTCTAAGTATCCCTGCATAATTCATATATTTAGTTAAACACCTTAAGGAGTAAAAATGAAACAATATTCCAGCCTTTTTTTCTTAATTATAATATTAATTCTTACCTTTTTCATGATTATCAATCCGGACGCAACTGTGGAAGCTGCCCTCGATGGTCTGAAACTATGGGGCCTGGTGGTGGTTCCTGCTTTATTGCCCTTTTTTATCGCCGCAGAATTGCTGTTTAGTCTGGGTATGGTCAATGTCTTGGGTATATTGATGGAACCTGTTATGCAGCCGTTATTCCGCTTACCCGGCTGCAGCGCTCTGGTGGTGGCCATGGGCTTTACTTCCGGTTTTCCGGTTGGCGCTTTACTGAGCCGAAAACTTTATGATGAAAAACTATTGACTGCAGAGGAGACCGAACGCCTTGCATCCTTTACCAACAACTCCAGTCCGCTTTTTATTATTGGAGCGGTAGGGATCGGTATGTTTGCCTCAAGGGAAATAGGTTTTCTCCTGGCTTTCTCTCATTACCTGGCCAATTTATTGGTCGGGATCCTATGGAGATCAAGAGCGGTCACCAAAGCAAGGAGACCTGCCCAGGGCAATAGCCAGTGGACCGCTTCTTTGGAATTGTTAAAAGTTAAATGGCTGAACCTGGATATCGGCAGCATCCTTAGCGAAGCGGTCAAAAACGGCATCAACAATATTTTAGCGATTGGCGGATTTATCCTGCTATTTTCAGTTATCACCCGCATGCTCGCCTTATGGGGAGTTATGGGGCTGCTGGCCAAACTTATACAATCGTTTTTATTCTTTTTGGATATTTCCTGGCAAGGTGCCTACGGTGTAGCTATGGGTTTTTTCGAAATGACGATCGGCACCAAAACAATAGCCGCCGCAGACACCAATCTATCTTCCCAACTGGCTGCAGTCAGTATTGTTTTGGCTTTCAGCGGTTTATCCGTCATAGCTCAAATCATGAGCATTTTTGCCGGTACACCGGCCAGACTGTCTTTTTATCTTTCATCTCGCCTGCTGCAGATGGTTTTTTCCTGTCTGATAACACTACTCGGTTATAAGTACTGGTTATTGAGTCACGTTACCCTTCCGGTTTTGACCATAGAACCCTATAAATTTCTTTATTCCTTTGATGCCTTAAGGATCGCCAGTTTTAGTATTCTAAGCTGTTTTTTGCTGCTAGGCCTGTTGATCATGGCGGCAGCGATCAAGCGTTAAAAATCATCGTTTTCCAAACCCTGTCTGATCTCATACTTACCCTGATTGATCGTTTCGACGGCTTTTTTAAGTACGATCTCCATATGTATTAAAATGCTTTCGGCATATTCATTGGCATCTCTTCTGATTTCTTTGGCAGTTTGCTCAGCACTGGCTATAATTTCATCCGCTGTCATCCTGGCAGCACGGGTTATTTCATTTTCTTCCACCATCCGTGCTACTGTATCCTGTGATTTTTCCACATATTTTTGCGCTTCCTGATAGGCTTCCGTTACAATACGGTCTTTTTCATTGATCACCAATTTAGCATGCATAATATCCTCTGGCAAAATCGCCCTTATTTTGTCCAGGCGATCCAAAAATCTTTCCGCATCAACGATCGTTCCATAACCAAAAGGTAATTTTCTGCTCCCTTTAAAAAGTACTTCCAGTTCATCCAGAATACGCAGAATTTCCATCGTTAACATTTACCTCCTTATATAATTGATAATAATGTAGGGTCGATTCACCGTAATGGTTGTGCCTGATCCGTTTCAGATTTACGAAACCTTCCGGCATTTCCATTTTCCTCGGTGTTCTTATGATCAGCACTCCCTTATTATGCAGTATATTTTTTTCATCGATTGCTTTCATTATCCTGGGAAATATGCTTCCCTGCGTAAAAGGCGGATCGATATAAATATAATCAAACAAGATATTCCTTTTTTCGAACCGGTCTGCCGCTGTTAAAACATCCTCTTTCAATATCACATAGCGATCAGAGAAATTACAAGTATCAAGGTTATCGCGGATCGTCTTAACTGCCGCCGAACTATTATCAATAAAAACCACACGGCTGGCCCCGCGGCTCAAGGCCTCGATCCCAACACTGCCGCTGCCGGCGAAAAGGTCTAAAAAGTCTGATTTTTGAATTGACTGGCCTAAAACGTTAAATAAGGCTTCTTTTATCATATCGGTGATCGGTCTGGTAGTATTGCCTGGCGGAGCTTTTAAGCGTCTGCCTTTAGCAGTCCCGCTGATGATCCTCATAAAGTATCTCCTTCTAGCTGATTCGATTTTAAAAGATATTTTCCTCTTTTGGTTTAAACTTATTTTAGCATATAAAATATTTTTAAAATCTTTGTATAATATCTTGTTCTACCGGTAATGATATTATTACCAGAGAAAGTCTGGGAACAAACCCTCCCCAACAACTTTACAAAATTCTCCTCTCCCCAAAATAGCGACTTGAAAAAGTCGCTATTTTATTGTTTGCCGTATAAAAGCCGGGTTTATAACAGACAATATTTGCAAAAAGGAGGTTTTAAATGAAACAGCTTATCGAAACATTCAACCTTAATCTTGATTTAGCAATAGAAGCTCACGATTTACTTCGGGGTGCAACGCAGCGGGAAGTGGAAGGCGTCAAAGAAGAAATTACCAAAGGTGAATTTATTAAAACTACCACCATTACGATTTTAAATGAACAAGGAGCTCAATCATTAGGCAGACCTATAGGCAGCTATATCACCATTGAATCACCGCCGCTTAAGATCAATGATCCATATGTAAAAGCGGAGATTGTAGAAGCGATGGAAAAAGCCATGCAAATTTTAACATCCGGATTGCTCAATCCTCCGGATTCAGTATTATTGGTTGGACTCGGCAATTGGCGGGCTACCGCTGATTCTCTTGGGCCGAAATTTATTGAATACAGTCCAATTACCAGACACTATCATCAACATGCACCTGACGCACTGGTGGAAGGCATGCGTCCCACCTCAGGGATCGCTCCTGGAGTACTTGGCATTACCGGTCTGGAAACTTTTGAGGTCATCAAAGGTGTGGTTGAGAAAGTAAAACCAGCATTGTTAGTAGTAGTCGATTCTCTGGCAGCAACCAATGTAGAGCGCATTGGCACTACCATTCAGATGTCCAATACCGGCATCCAACCCGGGGGTGGGATAGGGAACCAACGTCAAGCATTGACCATCGACGGATTAGGAGTCCCGGTAATTGCGGTTGGTTGTCCGACTATTGTAAATGCTGCTATTATAGCTGACCAGGCGATTCGTTCCTTTTGTTCCCACTCCGGTTCTATGTTTGACAATAACCAGTCCCTGGAAGCGGTCAAAGAAATCCTTTCTTTTTTTGGCGGAGGGTTAGCCGTTACGCCGAAAGAAATCGACGATATAATCGAGAACAGTTCCCGGATCATTGCTTTAGGGATCGGCAAATCCTTATTCCCAGGTATATCGGAAGAACAACTCATCCTTTATGCTACCTGATACAAACTACATTCATTTAATATTATATTGAAAACAAGCGGATATGATTTCATCCGCTTGTTTGGTATAGTATATCAGTTTATTGCTGTACTATTATGACAATCCGCCTTTTCCCTGCTCGTAAGCCTGAATCATCTTTTTCACCATCTGTCCACCGATGCTGCCAGCCTGTCTGGAAGTCAGATCACCATTATATCCTTGTTTTAAACTTACTCCCACTTCCTGAGCAGCTTCATACTTAAACTGATCCATGGCAGCCCTTGCTTGAGGAACAAGAATTCTACTATTAGCCATTTATTTCACCTCCTTTTCGTTGATGTAATCTTATTGTTTCCTCGTGCTCAAGTTATATGCTAGAAGTATTTTCAAGACTTTTTAAATTTTTTCTTTTTTATTTTTCTGTCCAACCAACCCAATTTCCTGAGCCACTTCGTGCTTCAACTTTTCTACACGATCTGGTTTTTGTTTTTTTGCCATTTGAACTCCTCCTAAAAAAATACTGCCGATCAAATCATGATCAACAGTAATAGCTTTACGTATTGATTTAGTTTTTATTTATATAAATTTTGTTATTTTATCCACTGACGGTTTCGGGATCATTGCTGAATTTTAACTGTATATACTGCTGAAGTATATGATCCTGCCTCTGGAAACTTTGCGCTGCCTTACGGGCTTTTTCGCTCAGGTCAATATCAGCCGATAAATCAGCTATTTTAAATTGCAGCAGACCATGCTGCCTGACACCCATAAACTCACCGGGGCCGCGGATTTTTAAATCTTCCTGTGCCAGAATAAAACCGTCATTGGTTGCTTCCATAGCTTTGATGCGCTGCAGCGCTTCATCGGTTCGCGGGCTGCCCAGCAATATACAATAAGACTGTTTATCCCCGCGTCCTACCCTTCCCCTTAGCTGATGAAGCTGCGCCAGTCCGAATCTCTCAGCGTGTTCAATGATCATCAGTGTTGCCGCTGGCACATCGATCCCTACTTCAATAATAGTGGTAGAAACCAATATATCTATTTCCCCTTTGTTGAAAGCCTGGATAATATTATCTTTTTCCATTGCCTTTAACCGTCCGTGAAGCAGCCCTACTGTATTTTCGGGAAATACGCTCTGGCTCAAATCATGATATAAACTTACTGCCGCCTGCAGATCTTGCTTTTGGGATTCTTCCACCAGCGGACAGACAAAATATGCCTGGGCTCCTTTTTGGATCTGTTTACCAACAAACTCATACACTGATTTTCGGGCTGATGGTGGAAAATATCTGGTAAGGATCGGTTTCCTTCCGGGTGGAAGTTCATCGATCACGGACATTTCCAAATCACCATACAAGGTAAGTGCCAGCGTTCTTGGTATAGGAGTGGCCGTCATGACCAGCATATCCGGGGCCAGACCTTTGCTGTTCAGTTTAGCCCGTTGCCTGACACCAAATCGATGCTGCTCATCAATGACCACCAACCCTAAAGCAGAAAAAACGATATCATCCTGGATGAGACTGTGCGTCCCTACAATAATATTGATTTCCCCGCTGGCTAATGCTCCCAGTATTTGCCCTCGAGCTGCTGCCTGTGTGCCGCTGGTCAAACAAGCTATGGCAACATTGGTACCGGCAAAGAATTTTTGCAGCGACTTAAGATGCTGACGGGCTAAAATTTCCGTCGGTGCCATAATAGCTGTCTGATAACCGCTGGAAACACACTTGGCTGCTGCCAGTGCAGCCACCACGGTTTTACCTGCCCCTACGTCCCCCTGCAGAAGTCTGCCCATACTTTTTGTGGCTTCCATATCGGTGAATATTTCCTTTACCACTCTTTGCTGCGCCTGCGTAAGCTGGTAAGGGAGATCTCGACTTACTTTTTCCAGCAGATCATCCTGCTCGGCATGGGCTATACCCGTCAAATTTTTGAATTGCGTTGTTTTATGATTCAAGCTGAGCTGAAATAGTAATAACTCTTCAAAAGCCAGGCGTTTGCGTGCCAGGACATAACTATGCCAATCAGACGGCCCATGGATATTTTGCAGTGCAAATTGCATATCACACAGCTGCAGTTCCTCTCTGGCTTTTTCAGTCAAAATGTCCGGGTAATCCTTTAAATAATCTTCCAATACTGCCATTACGATCCGTCGGATGCTCTTCTGAGCGAGCCCTTCTGTAAGCGGGTAGATCGCAGTTATTTTATCAACCGCTTCTTCTTCATCCAGCAGGTCATATTCATTGACATTGATCTCCATCTGGCTGCCTCTATAGGTTACTTTACCGTTGATATAAAGAGTCATGCCGCTTTTTAAACTGCTTTTAAGAAAGGGCTGGTTAAACCAAACCCCAGTAACGATTCCGCTGTCATCCTGCAGCAAGGCTCTGAATATTGACATCCCCCGCCGGGTGCAGTTGACACTGGTTCCCATGATTTTGGCTTTAATACTCACAGTATCACCGGCCCGCAAAGCATGAATAGGTGTAACCGCTTCACGGTCAACATAACCCCGCGGAATGTGCCACATCATATCAAAGACCGACGTGATACCCAGCCTGGAAAGCTGCCTTTGACGTGCAGGGCCTACTCCTTTTATAAATTGAATACTGGTTTTCAATCTTTCCATTTGATCTTCCTTATTAATAAAGGAAACTTCCTTGTTTTAATCCATCGCATAAGTCAATCACACATCAGAGCAGGCAAAAAAGTCAAAGCAAGGTAACCCGAAAGGAGCACGCTTTAGATGCACATGAGGTGCTTAACTGGAGCAGTCTCCCGGGTCAATACAGCGATTGGCATTTTTTGGTGGTCTAAAACTTATTTTTATTCTGCCGACAACAGGAAACTGTAATGGGGCTGCCCTCCATAATGTAATTCCACTTCCGCGTCCTCATACGCTTCCTGAACTTTTGCTGTAATTTTTTTGGCTTCCTCTTCTGAAATATCGCCCCCGTAAAACAGCGTGATCAATTCTGTATCATCTTCCACCATCTTCTCAAGCAACTGTACGACTGCTTCCTCATTGTTCTGGCATACTGCAGTGATTTCCCCGGCCAGTATCCCCAGTACATCACCGTTTTGGATCTTAAAACCGTTGACTGAAGAATCCCTTACCGCATAAGTGATTTCGCCATAATTTACATTTTGGATCTCCTCACGCATAGCATCGGCAACTTCATCAAGTTCGCCCTGCGGCTCATAAGCGATCAAGGCTGTAACGGCCTGCATAACTGATTTGGTTTTCACCACTTCGATCCGGCGTTCACTGAGCTGAGCTGCCAGTTCGGCTGCCATAATGACATTGCTGTTGTTGGGCAGTATGATCACTGCTTCAGCATCAATTTCCTGACTGGCATTAAGAAGCTCTTCGGTACTGGGATTCATGGTCTGGCCGCCTTCAACTACAATGTCGACACCCAGGCTCTTGAGGATCTCAATGATCCCCTCCCCTCCTCCAACAGCTACCAGGCCGATCTTCTTGACCGCTTTTGCATTTCGCGGTTCGGTTTCTTCCCAGTTAAGCATTTGTTCGTGAACTTCTTCCAGCATATTATTTATTTTGATGTCGGATAAACTGCCCCACTGTAAACAAGTCTCCAGGATCTTGCCGGGATGATTGGAATGGATATGTACTTTGACGATTTCCTCTTCCCCTACTACCAGCATTGAGTCCCCCAGCGTGCTTAGCTGTTCCCGTAATTTATCCACATCAAGATCGGTGCCTTTGACCAGCATTTCGGTACAATACTGAAAATCAAGGCTGATCTCTTCTTTTTCTCTTAAGGTTTCAACTGATGCAGTTCTCTCGCGATATTCCTGAAGCTTTATTTCGTATTCACCAGCTATGATTTCCAGCATACCTTCCAGAAAGTACAACAAGCCTTGCCCGCCGCTGTCAACTACGCCGGCTTCTTTTAATACCGGCAGCATCGAAGGAGTCTTTTCCAACGTTATATAACCGGCATTTATCCCGGCAAGCAAAGAAACGGTCAAATCATTGTTCTTTTTCGCTTCCATTTCGCAGGCTCTGGAGATCTCCCGGATCACAGTCAATATCGTACCTTCGACCGGTTTCATGACAGCTTTGTACGCAGTGTCTGAACCGGATTTTAAAGCCTGGGCAAAAAGAATCGCATCAGACTCCTCCTTACCCTCCAATACTTTGGCGATCCCTCTGAAAATTTGAGACAAAATGACCCCCGAATTGCCGCGGGCTCCCATCAAAGAGCCTGAAGACATGGCTTTAGCGACCTTGCCCAGCGGCTGATCCATGTTTTTTTCCCCTTCTTTTACAGCCGCCAGCAGGGTAAGATACATATTTGTCCCTGTATCACCATCAGGTACCGGGAAAACATTTAGCAAATTGACTTTTTCTCTGTTATGTTCAAGCTTTATACATCCTGCTTTAACGCTCCTTACTAAATCTTTTCCATTTATATACTGCAAACTCAAGATAGTTCTCCTCTCCTATTTCTCAGTGATTACTTTGACTCCCTTAACATTTACATTGACAGTTGCCACTTTTAATCCGGCATGCTTATCTAAGTCATAAATTACTTTTTGCATAACATTCGCAGCAACCTCTTTGATTTTTATGCCATACCCAACCATAATATAAACATCAACCACCAAGCCCGCCTCGGAAGAACTGACCTGAACTCCTTTACGGATAGACTCCAACCCCAGGATACTTGAAATACCTGAGGTAATATCCTGTGCTACCATTCCTACTAAGCCATACGAATCGATGGCTGCCAACCCCGCAATGGTTTCTACAACCTCTTTGGCAACTATGATATTTCCCAATTCGGTGGTTTTTATATTAAACATGATAATCCCTCCAATCTGATAATAAAATTCTACACCCTAATAATTAATCCTTCTTCTTGCCCTTTCCCTCTCCTTTTGTTAAAATGTTTAAGTGCATTGTTTATGAGAGGGGGCAAATAAAGTGGCCAAATGCGAAATATGCGGTAAAAGCGTTACTTTTGGTAAAAAGTACA
>CAZNPR010000004.1:0-9809 GCA_964574965.1 uncultured Syntrophomonas sp.
CCCTTCATTTTCATTAAATTCTGGAGCGATCAAGGCAAGTCCGATGTTTTTATTTAAAGTAGGGGCAAAAGCACCGGTCGTGACCCAGCCGATATTCACACCATTCTTTTCTACGTGATAATGAGAACGGGGGATCCCTTTACCTACCATTTCAAATTGTACTGTAACTCTCCCTGCTCCCGATTCCTTGTGTGCTAGTAAAGCAGCCTTGCCGATAAAATCTTCTTTATTAAGTTTGACAAAATAGCCCAGCCCGGCTTCCAGCGGATTGATATCTTTATCGATTTCCTGTCCATAAAGCGGCAGTTTAGATTCAAATCTTAGAGTATCACGTGCACCTAAGCCAATAGGGGCCACATCTTCCCCGCCAGCCTTTAAAATCGCTTCCCATACCACGGGCGCTTGTTCCTTCATATAAATTTCAAATCCATCTTCACCGGTATAACCGGTACGGGAAACGATACAATCAACCCCTGCAACGCTTACGTTGGGCTCGAACCAGAAATATTTCAGATCCTTTAAATCGATATTGCAGAGTTTCTGCAGGATCTCTTGTGCCTTCGGTCCCTGCAGTGCCAATTGACTATACTGATCTGAAACATTCTCTATGCTTAGATTCGCAAAAGCATTCAATGCGTTTTGCTTGATCCAGTCAAAATCTTTGTCCGAATTTGAAGCATTGACCACCAGTAAATAGTACTCCGGCGAGTACCGGTAAACGATGAGATCATCGACCACCCCACCGTCCGGATAGCACATAATGTTATACTGAACCTGATGATCCTGTATTACTTTCACATCATTGGTCACCATGAATTGGATGAAGTCTTCCGCCTTTTGACCTTTTATCTCTATTTCACCCATATGGGAGACATCGAAAAGGCCAGCTTTTTGTCTGACCATATGATGTTCCTTGAGGATCCCTTCGTATTGTACCGGCAGTTCCCAACCTCCGAAATCTATTATTTTTCCGCCGTACTTTACATGCATGTCATAAAGTTTCGTTCTTTTCAAGCCCATTCAATAATTCCTCCTCCAAAATAAAAAGTCTTTTTAGAATTCAATAATATCAGGAACTATTTCTGCTTCCTGGATGGTAATCACGGCATAAGTTGATGAAAAAGCCCTTGGATAGGAGGGACTTCCCGGATTGATCATCCATAGTCCATTCCTCTTTTCGCAATATGCTTTATGAGTATGTCCAAAAACAACGATATCTGCTCCAATATCTATGCCCCGCTGCCATAATAGGTCATAGCCTTTTTTCACTGCATACTGGTGCCCATGGATCAAGTAAAACCTTTTACCGCCCATTTCAATAATCTGTTCTTCACAGCCGGTTTTTGGATCACAGTTGCCTCTTACCCCCTTGCATTTAATCCCCGTCTTTTTTGCAATTTTATCAGCATCAGCAATAAAATCCCCCGTAAAAAGCATATAATCAATTTGGAGTTGCTTTATTTGATTTAAAACCGGACTGATCCGTCCGTGGGTATCACCTACAACCAGAATCCGCAGAGACGTGTCCTCCTGTTAGATCATTGTAAGAATTCCTCAATGATTGTCCGGGCTTTTTTTAGAGCTCTGGCCCGGTGACTGATGAAATTTTTTTCTTCGGGGGAAAGCTGGGCAAAACTCTCCTCCCTGCCTGAAGGAACAAAAAGCGGATCATAGCCAAAGCCTCCCGTTCCTTTCTTTTCCCAGGCAATTTCACCTTCACATTCACCGGTAACTGCACGGGCATGACCGGTCGGGTCACTTACGGCGACCGCGCACATGAAACGAGCAGTCCGCTTTGCCGTTTCTACATCCTTTAACATAAATAGTAATTTTTCATTATTTTTATTATCATCAGACTCTTCCCCGGCAAACCGTGCAGAATAAATACCCGGTTTGCCATCCAGGGCATCGACCATTAGTCCCGAGTCATCAGCCAGACAAATATAGCCGCTTAATGCAGCTGTCTGCTGTGCTTTCTTGCACGCATTTTCCACAAAGGATGCACCGTCCTCAATGATTTCCGGCAGTTCCTCAATATCTTCCAGCGTAATAATTTTAAGCGGAAGGTCTTTTAAAATTTGCTGCATCTCTTTCTTCTTGCCCTGATTGCGGGTCGCTAAAAGCAGTATTTTATTCACCAGATCCGACTCCCAATATTTCCTTTTGCAATGAAATCAATTCTGTAATTCCTTTTTGTGCTAAATTTAACATTTCATCAAGTTCTCGTTTATTGAAAGAAATTCCTTCTGCTGTTCCCTGAATTTCAACAAATTCTCCGCTGCCCGTCATCACTACATTCATATCTACATCAGCCCGGTAATCTTCACTATATTCCAAATCCAGCACCAGGACGCCATCTACCTTTCCCACACTTACAGCACCTACAAAATCGATGAGGGGAATTTGTTCAATTGTACCTTGTTCATACAACTTTTTCATCGCCAGATACAGCGCTACAAAAGCTCCGGTAACCGAAGCTGTTCTGGTCCCCCCATCAGCCTGGATCACATCACAGTCGATCCACACGGTTCTTTCACCTAACTTCTCCAAGTCAACCACTGCTCGCAAGGAACGGCCGATCAGTCTTTGTATTTCCGAAGTCCGGCCGCTGATTTTCCCTTTAGCTGCCTCCCTTTGAGTCCGGGTTTCCGTTGATGAGGGCAAAAGAGAATATTCAGCGGTCACCCAGCCAGTTCCAGTCCCTTTTAGAAAAGGCGGGATTTTATCTTCCACCATAGCAGAACATAAAACCCTGGTATCACCTGCTTCAATTAAAACCGAACCGTCCGGATGCTTTAAATATCCAGGAATGATCGTGATCGGCCTAAGCTGGTCATAATGTCTTTCATTTGGTCTGTTCATAGTTTACCTCCATATGTAATAATCAAATATTTCCCCTATGATCCACGGCTGGCCAATTTTCATACACCGGCAAGCCAAAATCATCCTTTTGGATCTGTGCACCTGATTTTTTATATCTGTATTCTGAGCCCCGCTCTCGCTAAATTAAACTGGCCGGGATATATGCCGGCCAGATCGTTCCGTATTTCCTGTTGGTCATAATTCGGCCAAAAATGCACAGCCAAAAGCTTCTTTATCCCGGCTTGCATTGCCCAAAAAGCTGCATCAGCGGTGGTCATATGTCCTGCATCTGCAGCCAGTTCTTTTTCATAACTGCGAAAAGTAGTTTCCGCCAGCAGCAGGTCGACTCCCTGAGAAGCTGCAATATACCCGGAACATGCTACACCCCCGCGTGGATAGGGTGCCCAACTGCCAACCGTTATCAGTTCCATCTGCTATTTGCCTCCATACACGCAGCAACCGATCGCGCCATTGAAGTGATAATCATTCACCCTTATCGTTTCGTACCCGGTTTGCTGAGCAATGATTGCCATTAAAGCCGAGTTAAATGCTCCGCCTCCGCTTAGAACCAGTTTATCACTTGCCAACTGTTTCAACTGCGGGGCAAAACGCCGATACAGTGTATAATTTACCCCGGCAGCTAATTGGCTGATCGATTTTCCTTCCACGATTTTAGATATGATCTCCGTTTCACCAAAAATGGCACAAGTAGAACTGAGGTTGACCGGGTCTTCACTGTACAAGCTTAACTCTGCTAAAGAAATTCCCAAAACATCAGCCATGTTTTCCATGTAGCGCCCCGAGCTGGCTGCACAGCGGTCATTGGTTAAAAAATCTGCTACTTTGCCTTCCCGCACCTTTATGATTTTTGTGTCCTGACCGCCAATATCAAGCAGTGTAAAATCATATAATCCACTCTGAAATACTGCACCGGCGACATGAGCCTGGATTTCCGGAATATGCACCGCTCCTTCAATTTTCACTGTGATCTTGCCATAACCGGTGGCTGTCATTTGATCTGGGGGAAAATCGATCTCCTCCCAATCGATATCCAGCCTTTGCTGCTTGGTCATCCCAAAGCGGCGATAAAATTGAATGGTATCATAAAGCGCTGTTTTTATGACATTCCCGTTTTGCATGTGCACAATTTTTATATGGCGGGATCCTAAGTCTATTCCTATCATTATTCCCTCACTTTGTATTTTTAAGCATATTGATGAATGCTTCCAGCCTCATTCGGCTGCGTCCATCCAATTTCCCAGGACCTTCGCCTTCCAGCGTTAAAAATGGCAAGGCAATTTTTTCCCGGAAAATCATGTCTTCGATTTGTCGATAACAAAAAGTCTGGGTATAATGGATCACTCCGTCGACCTTACGCAGGTTGATTTGCTCCAGTATGTCCTCCAAGCGGGCGAACGCACCGTACGGATAAGTATACATAAGATATTGCTGGTAAATATCTGCGGTTACATAAGGCATGGAAAATTGTCTTTGTACTTCATTGAAAACGATACGAGCCCCCATGGACTCAGTTACTGAATATAGATCAGTAAAAATAGGCGGTACTCCTATATAAGCCAACCGTACTTCATCCTTAAAAGGTTGGCGCCGGTTTGCACTGGCAATAAAATCGTGCAGATCCTTTTTGAATTGCAGGGGGTCGCTGTTGAAATCACTGGAGGAAACCAGGTAATAATGATTTTCACCGCCGGAAACCAAATTATCCTGCCAGGTCATCGTGTCGATCTGCCGCAATAAATCGCGGATCTCTTCCAGACTCTGTTTCATCGCATGTACTTGTTCTATATCAACTGCAAAATAATGCATCAGTTTTTTGATTTGCAGCTGCAGGCTTTCTGAATCCCGTTCAAAAGGGAACGCGAAAGGAATCATCTTCATGCCTTTCAATTGCAAGGTCTCCATCAAAGCTTGGGTATTGCTGCAATCTCCCTGCATGACCGCAATTACTGCTTCCGGCTGACTTTCTAGAGCTGAAATATATAATCCTTTGATCCATCCGCAGGTATTGCGGGGATAGCCTGCCTCTTCTGCTCTTTCAACCAGTGCCGGGGCATGTTCATTGGTGATAAAAATATTATTCAGATCCACTGGCACTTTATTTGCTGCCAGTAGAATTTCAACCGGAATGGAAGTTGTGAAGGCAATTTTTTGCATTTTTCCCCTCGATCTGCTAGCTTAGCTTAGCTTTATCGACTTGTTTGATCACATCACCGATTAATAATTTCCCTACTTTATAAAAGGAAATATCTTCTCCGCTGACAAAGAATTGTCTTACCGGTTCTGCGCCGCTGTCATTGAGCAATTCATGCGCCTCCAAAACCGCTTTTAACTCATCCACTGTTTCTCCGGCTGTATCAATTAATATCAGGGCATCCTTCGTATATTTTTTTATAGACTGAGCCAGGAAAGGATAATGTGTACAGCCCAAAACTACTGTATCAGCCTGCCATTCTAAGAGTGGATCAAAATAAGACTTTATCGCTGCCTCAGCTTCTGGTCCTGTCAGCTTGCCCGCCTCCACCAGAGGTACAAGACTGGGGCAGGCCACTTCCATTACTTCAACATTTTTATTCAGACTGACAATGCTTTTGGTAAAGGCCCGGCTATCAACCGTCGCCTGTGTCGCTGCCACCCCAACTTTACCGTTTCGGGTCGAAGCTACAGCCTGTCTGGCACCTACTTCCACCACTCCCAATAAAGGCAGCGTATAGTTATTGCTTATAAGGGGGAGCGTGACGGAGGAATGAGTCCCGCAAGCAACGACGATGGCTTTGCAATTCTTATTCATCAAAAATTCCATAATATCTTGAGCATATGTCAGTAATTGTTCCCGGGTCTTTTCTCCATAAGGAACGTGGGCAGTATCTCCAAAATAAATAAAACTTTCTTGCGGCATTTTATCTAAGAAAGACTTAACAACTGTTAAGCCTCCTACGCCAGAATCAAATATACCAATTGGATCAGTTTTCAGCAAAATAACACCTCATTTTTAGATGATTGAGATTACAGGCAATTCATTACATAAATGTATCACTTTTAGACTCTATATTCCAGTAAAACTGTACCATATGCTGACAAGAAAAAAGGAGCCAGTATGAGTCGTAAAACTGCAACTGCTCCTTTGGCGATCAGCAAATTGATTCGATCCAATATCAGATACTATAATCTGGTTCAATGGGGTTGGACAAATCCAAATACCCCCCCAGCTGAGTGGTCTTTTCTCCGTTTATCATAAAAGTTACTTCTTTGACTGTGGGAAATTGACCAACGGTGTTGGCAATGGCGTAAACCATCATTTGTTCCTGGTTTTCATTTTCCACCGAAGCTGCTTCAGAACTAAGGTCTACAATACATAAACCTTCCGGTTTGATATTTATATCCAGAAGTTCAGTCCCGGCGGGTAAGGGACTGCTTAAAGATTTGTTACCCGGTCCTGATATCAATTCTTCTAATGTTTTACGTGCAATGCCTTCTGTCTTAGGGATGGTTCGCTTTTCTGCTTCCAGACTCGCGCCGTCTGCAGTCACAAAATATAACTTGACATCTACACTTTCGCCCAGGATTATGTTCCCGGCTTGGTCTGCTTCCTTGGTCGGTACTGCGGTCTTCTGGTCTTCCGGTAAGAGTTTGATCAAGTCCTGCCAGTTTTTAAAGCTTTCGTTCTTGGGAATTTCAGAACAGCCTGTATTCATCAGGCACAAAACAATAATCAATATACCGACAATTTGTCTTAATGCTCCATGCATAATAGATCCTCCTCCTTTTACTATTAAAAGATACGAATGAATGAAGGAAAATATAACCTGGCGTAAAAAAAAGGAGGGTACCTGTTAAGGTACCCCCAGAAGGAGGAGTTAATAAAAAATTGATACGAATACCAATTTCTTTTCTTGGTTATCAAACACGGTCAAACTTTGTACTTGGCATGGGGATCCGTCATGTTTTTCTTCTCATGGCGGACGATATTTATCAGGTTATCACGATTTAAATCATCCACCAGATATAAAGACCCATCAGCCCGATTAGCCAATTTTTCAAGGAATACACTGTTCGATTCAACACCGATACAAATAAGTCGGATTTTGTGTTCCGGTATATGCGCTGCTGCTTCCAACGCATCTGCTTTGGGATCCAGCGTCCATAAAGCTGAATTAGGTATTCCGTCAGTTATCAAAACCAGTAACGGATTTCTCACCCGGTTTTCTTTGATCAGGTTCACTGCCGTCATGATACCGTCTGCTAAAGGGGTAAGTCCTGCCGGGCTTATGGTAGCAAGTCCTTTGCTCAATACCCTTTGATTACGGGTAAAGGGAACCACCACCTGGCTGTTTCTTTCCTGAAAAGTCACCACGGCGACCTTCTCTTTACCAGTCAATAACAAGTGCTCCGCCAAATAGCAGGCGGCCTGTCTTTTGTCACCAGCCATACTGCCGCTGGCATCTATTAACAAACATACATCGATTGGGATGTATTGCTTTTTGCTATAAAAATGCAGATCTTCTTTTTTAATGGTTAACCGTTCGTCACCGCGCATCAGGCTGTTCTTTTTGGCCTGGACGATTGACTCGGGCACCGCTAAATCGCCAGACCAATTCTTATAAGGATTATTAATGGTTTTATTGCGGTTCGTAAACTCGATATGGGAGGTATTTTGGTTCACTTCACCCAGCTTTTTAAAACGGCTGCTTCCCTTAGCCGGTATTTTTCGTATATTCTTCCGTATCTCTGTTTCCAGTTCGCATTTATGATTGAGCACAAAATCTTTAAGTTTTATCCCGTTCTTGGTAAGTACTTTCCCAAATGGGGTGTTTTTGATGACCTCCAGGTCTTCAAGCTGTTGAACAAATTCTTCCACATCGCCCCATTTTTTCTTTTGCTGCTCGATCCCTTTGCGTTTGAAGATATTCGTAGAATAGCTTTCCATAAATTCCTGAATTTCTTCTACCCCGCCAAATTTTTCCGCCATTTTGATGATCAGCTGATTGACGTTTTCCTTATCTGGCAGTGCCATAGCCGTCTGGCCTCTTATTTTTTTCCAGGGGATTTTAATATAACCGGAAAAATCTTCTTGTTTTTGCTTTTGGTTTCCGTGATTAATATTACGAACTTTGGCTAATTTGATATCGGAAGCGATAATCAACTCTTCGACCGCCTCAGCGATAATATATACCATATAATATTCTTCACGGTTAAGCCGCGCTAAAATATGAACATGATCCCGGCCTTCTTCTCCTTCAACATAAGGTTTGACAATATTTTGGCAGAGGTCATATAAAATACCTCCGCCCATACTGGTGGTAATAAAAATCTTGTTGGCATATTCAGTTACCATGCGGAAGCGTTCGTCGTCATTATATTTTAACTGCGGGTTTTTTTCCAAAAAATTTTCATCAATGGCCTGGAAGAGGATCCGAGCTACCTCAGTCGGGTCAACTTCCCCCTCTTTATGGTACACATCAATATGAACCACCTGATCGACATCGACAAAGTCCAGAAAAGTTTTGCCGGCATCACGGTTGAGTAAGATCTTGATCTGCCCTTTCAGCCTTTTTTCCGGCATACGGGCATGGGCTTTACGGCTTACCACCGTACTTTCTCCCAATCGGACGCCCTGGTTCTGTCCGAAATAGAGGCCGAGGTAATTCCCTACGGCATCCGCTTTATCAACGTTGGTTTGATTCGACATTTACCCGGCCCTCTTAATCATCATCCTTCATTGGGGGTCAAACTCTTTTCCGTATTCACCAGATCACTTCTGCGGATATCCTTAAGCGGTGCAGCATTATGTGGAAAATACTCCGTATCTGCTTCATTGTCATTTTTCTTTTTATTCTTGAAACTTAATATCCCATCTTTCACACCTTTTGAATCTACATCATTGATCATGCGAACCATAGTATCACTGTCGACCCGGTGTTTTAAGACCAACGGGATCATATGGGTAACATCATTGATGACAACTTTATCCCGGCCTTTTATAATACTGTGCAGAATTGCCCCCGACTGCATAGCTTCAATGGCTCTGATACTTTCAAGGTTGTGTTTGATATATAAACGGGCGATATAATTGCGCAGGAAGTCAGGTAAATCTGCTTTTTCATATTGGCTGGCCCATTTCATAACATCGTTACGAAACGCTTCATTTTTGCCTTCTTCAACTGCAGTTTCCCTCTCTTTGGCCTGGGCTTTCCATTGGTGAGAATTTTCTTTCAGCATCTGTGATAAGATGTCTACCGAATTAGGCCGTCCCATATAACAAACCATATCAAAACGGTCCGACAACTGCCTTCTTATTTCTTCAACCGGACCGGGGTCTTCATCAGGATTGGAGGCAGCCCATACCGATACGCTCACGGTAACATCAACGACCGGTAAACCCGCCTCTTCAATTTGTATATGGCCGGGTTTATTGCCCATAACATCAAGCAATATATCTGTGATTTCTGGTGAGGTGTCCGCTAAACGATTTATTTCATCAATAAAGATTATGCCGCGATGTGCCTGAGGGATCAATCCCGGTAAAAGCTGGGCCTCCGGATGACTAATATCTGTTAGTCTGGCCAGATCTACACTTCCTGCCACTGTTCCGACCTTGGCAGAGTGTGAAATCTCCAAAAAAGGCATAGGTATTTCTTCTGTCCCCAGATCGCTGATTTCATTCCGGCTCATATGTCGGTGATGCGGACAATGTGGTGCTGCAGGATCGCAATTGTATACACATCCTTTGATCCGGGTAATGTTGGGCAGAATACCTTTGGCCGCACGCATAATAGTCGTTTTACCAGTGCCTCGCAATCCTTCCGCATGGATATGCAACGGTTCACCAACCAAACTTGCTACTATCGACATCATTACTAGTTCAAATAAAGCTTCATTACCTTCATATCGTTCAAGCTTGTAAAAAGGTATCATTTACACCCCTCCTT
>CAZNPR010000004.1:9909-20014 GCA_964574965.1 uncultured Syntrophomonas sp.
TCATTACCTTCATATCGTTCAAGCTTGTAAAAAGGTATCATTTACACCCCTCCTTTCATATTTTTAAAAACCGTTCTAGTTATCTACACTAACTATAAATCATTTTGTGATATTTTTCTCTATATTTGTATTAATTGGTTGAATTAAAAGGATATTTTGTACTAGCTTGTTATTTAAATAACGAATTTATAATAGTTGGTGATATTTCATCAATTCGTATCTTTGTCCTAAATAATAAGAATGCATTATTACAGGCAATTTAAAGCAACCATGCTTTCAGGATGTTATCTTTTCAGCCTAGTGATTTTTCCCCCAATTCAACACTTATCGTTCCTGATCAGACATTATATTGGTATTAATGGTCATTGTATGCCTAACTTCTGCCGTAACGATTTTGCTTTGGATCGGCTCAGAATAATATTTTTATCTGCGTCTTTCAAGCGGAGTAGATAGGACCCTTCACCAAAATTCATGATTTCCTGTATATAATTCAAATTAACGATAAAAGCTTGATGGGCGCGGAAAAAAATATTTAAATCTAATCGTGCTTCCAGTTCAGTTAAGGTATAGTTGCTTAGGTATCCCTCATTAGAGGTACTGATAAATACTTTCTTGCCCTGGCTTTCACAGAAGATGATTTCATTCTGATTCAGGAGCGTTATTTTCCCTTTTTCCCTTACCGGCAGCTTATTAGAATAATACTCATAGTTCTTATAGCGTTCCAGCATGAAATCGATTCTTTCTTTCATCTTCTGGCGAACTAATTGTTCTACTATATCGCGATGGGCAATATGCCATTTTGCTCTGTTAATGGTTTTTTCAATTCGGGTTTGTCCCACCGGTTTAACAATATAATCGATCGCTCCCAAATCAAAAGCTTCCACCGCCATATCTTTTTTGGCGGTAACAAAGACAAATAAAGGCGGATCTTTTAAAGCTCGCAATTTGTAAGCAGTTTCTAATCCGCCCATTTCCGGCATGGAAATATCCAAAAAAACCAGGTCGATCTTTTTCTCCTGACATAGGAGCAAAGCTTCCAAACCATGTACAGCTTCTCCAATGATTTCAACATCATTTATCTGTTCAAGCACATATCTTACAACAATTCTTTCTCTTTCGTCATCATCAACGATCAGAACTCTTACAGACATTTAGCCAACTCCTCATTCAAAGTCGGTTAGATCGATACAAAATTATTTTATCTTCTTAAATATATATTGTTTCACGATATAAAACAACTCGAAATCTGTAATTAAGCGGGATTTTCTTGCGATAAAAAGGTTATCTTTTACCCTGCCAAGACTGGTTTTGCATCGACTTTTCATATAATATCTATACAGGCGCTTAAGTAATCAGTTGTGCAGGAGGTTTATAATGCGTTACGAAGGAACGATTTACCGTCCGCCCAGTGAAGCAAACAGTCTTTTGATCCAGGCCACCATAGGGTGTCCGCATAATAAATGCACCTTTTGCAGGATGTATAAGGGTACAAAATTTCGTCTGCGGCCAGTGGAGGAAATAAAAGAAGATTTGACCGCCGCGCGCCATTACTATGGTGATTCCATCTCTTCTATTTTTTTCCCCGATGGGAATACAATTATAATGAAAACCGATCAATTGAAGGATATATTCATTTATGCCAAAGAACTATTTCCTAATCTAAAGCGGATAACCGTTTACGGTTCTGCCCGTTATATCAACAAAAAAAGCGAGGCTGATCTGATCCGTCTTAAGGAGGCAGGACTAACCCGTGTCCATACCGGCATGGAAAGCGGAGATAATGAAACCTTGAGGCGTGTCAATAAAGGTACGACTGCCGAAGATATCATCGCAGCCGGATTAAAGCTTAAGGCAGCGGGAATCCAGACCAGCGAATATTATCTGACTGGTATAGGCGGTCTTGAACGGACAAGGGAGCATGCTGTAAACAGCGCTAAAACTTTAAGCGCTTTCAGCCCTGATTTTATAAGGATAAGAACTTTCGTGCCCGTTCGGGGTACTCCTTTATACGATGATTACTGCTCGGGCACCTTCCAACTATTAACTCCCCATCAGGCATTACGGGAAATAAAGCTATTAGTTGAAAACCTTCATTGCGACCATTCCGTAGTTCTCAGTGATCATGCTGCAAATTACTGGGATGTAAGCGGTGTTATCCCTAATGATCGGGAGATCATGCTGGCAGGAATTGACGAAGCTTTGAAATATGATGAAGCCAGTTTCAGACCGGCACATATAAGCAGATTATAGTCTCAAATTTGATTCATTGTTTCATTTTTGATAATCTATATGTCTGCTTTCGTAGACTAATTTCGATTACAATTTTCCTGCTGTATTCGTTCCCCCCATTTTTTTCGACTTTTATAATTCTATTGTGACATGGCATTATTATTGCATTATAGAATTGCAGGGGGGGGATACACATAAATGAGTGTATTACCAAATTTTCCGGAGGCTATTAGGACGTCATTAGCCTCCCATTTTTTTTGCTTATTTTACTGTTGATCAGTTTCTTGCCCCTCCGGCGGGTTAATAAATATTTCTGCACCGGCAAACTCGAACCAATCACTTAATTTCCAATAGACGCCGCGGCTCAGGCGGGTATCAGCCTTCCATCTGAAATCGATATACGGGACATCATCTTTTAAAGTCAGTCGCATGCGTTTCTTCAAAGGCATCTCCTGCAGATCATGAAATACCAGGGTAAAAGTATGGTCTTCGTTTTCCATGATACCGGAAGCCAGAAAAGGTACATCTTCTACTGTGATCGGATTAATATCATCCCCGATTTTTATAAAAAATCTCCCCTCTTCGTCCCGGTTGATATTCGTTGCCAATATATTTAAAATAGGCCGCCTGAACATCTCTGCTTCGCCAAAATACCACTTACCGTTCGCTTTGATCGTGATTTCCTTTAAATCCAACCTTATTCCCTCGCTTTGCGTTCAATTCCATCTGTTTCAAGATTCTCCGCCATTAAGCTAAATCCTGCAAAAAACAGCATCAAACCTGCTCACCATCTGTATTCATCAACCGGCATGATCTTACTGTTTAAATGACTGGCAAAAGCTTTTAAGCACGAGAAGCGCCAACTTTCCAGAGGAAAATTAAAGCCGCTTGGAAAATCACATCCGGCAATTTAACCATTTAAAACTTCCAGACTCCTTTAAACGGATCTGGAAAAGTGATTTATTTTGGTGGTCAGATTCAAGCGTTCTCTGCCTGCTTCATTTCCAGGGAGCGGTTATAAATATCTTCGATATCCTTGTCAGTTACTTCCCGATTACCCATCTTCAGCCCGGCTAATGTAAAATTGTGTTTATTGCCTAACGCTCTAAAATACTCGATGGTTTCAAGCGGCAGTTTCATCCCGATGCTGTAATCCTGATAATCACCTTCCAGGGCCAGTAATACGGTTTCTGCCAGGCAAGCCATATTGACCCCGTCACGGTATCCCAGATTCGGACCAAATCTTATCTGATCAGGAAATTGTACTAATCCGCCTTCCAAAATCAGTACATCGTTTCGGACAGCATACACTTCCGGGGCAATATCTGCAGGTCTGGCAACATCACACACCACTGCGCCTGGCTTTAAATGATGGGGATAAACAAGATATTCGGGAGAATTGCTGGCAGCAACGATCAAATCACAGTTTATAAGGTCTTTATCAATATCGATACTCAAGGTCAGCGGACTGGATATTTTAAGATAAGCACATATTTCATTCAGTTTTTCCAGAGTAAGCCCTTCAGGTTGATTCAAATCCAGATAATAAGCTGATCCCTGCTCTGATTTATCATGGGCTAAAAGTAGGTCGACTTTTTCCAGCCAGCTGCTCAATCCTCCATACTCGCCGGCATTTCTCCTTCTGACCGCCAGCGCAATAATTTCTGCCGCCAAGGAATGTAACCTGTTTTTGCTGCTGACTGGATGATCAGCGTTACCCAGTAAAGTAATATGAGACACTTGTTCTGAAAGCATTAAAGAGCACGTTCTGCCGATTGATCCGCTGGCCCCTACAACCGCGCCCTGAGCTTGATCAAAATCTTTCCTCATCTTCTGGGCTCCCCGGAAGAGTGCTTCCATAGCCATTAAAACGGTAAAACTGTTACCACTGGTAATTGCCACATCTCTTCCCTGCACTGATCTGCCTCCCCGGGTGACAACAGATGTCAAAGCACCAAGCCCAACAATCTTAGCACCCAGTTCCTGCCCTAAATCAACGGCTTCTGTTATGGTCTTTACGACTTCTTCCCTAGGCAGATTCATGATCTCGCGGGCACCATAAGGAACGCCGATCAGCCAGCCTTCAGCAATTTTACCTGCTGCAGACCGAATGGCCGGCATGTGGCAAACCATGCCGGGTTCATCATTTTTACTTTCCCATTCCATGAGTTCATACAGTTCAGATCTGGAAAATATCGAAAACGAAGGGTTATTGGCTGTCATATCTTCCGGCGCAGGATAATGGATAATAAAAGCAAACTTTTCCTGAGCTGTTTCATCTGCCTGCAAATTTGATGCTTTGATTGCTTTACTTACCAAGCGGTAATCAGTCAATTTAGAGTAAGTTTTGTTATCGCCGATCAAAAAACGATAAAGCTGAGCGTAATCTTTCATCTTCATTATGCTGCAAATATGATGGATCTTACTCATGACCCTATCAATTTCTTCATAGGTTATCGTAAAGGTGGGCTGTAATCTTAATGTCATTGGATTGTTTAAAAAAGGAGCCACTCGAATTTGATGACAATTGAGAAGATAGCCGGCCAATAGTCCGGTAAATCCTTTTCTGTCAGCCAGGTAGACCATATCATATGAACCGCAATCATCCAAATCGCAAAATTCCATACCTACCATCAGACCTTTACCTCTGACTTCCTTGATCACCTCCGGAAAGGCAGCAGCTAATTCCCGCGCTTTACTCAGGAGGTATTCACCTTTGGCTTTTACCTCTTTAATAATTTGCCTGTCATCCTTTAATAATCGGTCGATGACTGCACTGCCTACTGCGCAGGTCAGATTGTTATTGGCAAAGGTGGAACTATGCAGGGAACCGAAATCATCATTATATACCCGCGGCGAGCTTAAACATACACCAATTGGCAGCATCCCGCCGCCTAATGCTTTAGCCAGCACCATAACATCGGGCTCGATCCCTTCTTCTTCGCAGGCAAACAAGTAGCCGGTTCTGCCTAAACCAGTCTGGATCTCATCAACAATAAATACCACTCCGAACTCCCGGCAGATGGACTGCACTTCTTTCAGGTAACCTTTTTGGGCCGGGATAATTCCACCCTCACCCTGTACCGGTTCAACGATAAAAGCGGCGACTTGCTCTGCTTTTTCCGCTAAAAAGCTTCTCAAAGCTTGAACATCATTATACGGAATATAGGCAAAGTGCGGCGCAGGCGCATCAAAAGGAGTTTGATATACTTCTCTGCCGGTGGCAGAAAGCGCACCCAGGGTTTTGCCATGAAAGCTATTTTCTGTAGATATAATGATCTTTTTACCCGTGGCAGAACGGGATAATTTTATAGCGGCTTCTACTGCTTCAGTACCGCTTTGGGAAAAAGTTGCATAACAAAGATTTCCCGGCGAACAATCCGCCAGTTTGTTAGCCAGTTTTACCGCTTCTACAGGTATTGATGGCTGCACCAGAGACGGGATTGAGCTTTTCCTTACCTGATCCAAAGCTTCCCAGACAAACTCAGGATTATATCCAAATGGCACTGCCCCATACTGGGCAATAAAATCAAGATATTTTACCCCTTCTGTATCGATTAAATAATTTCCATACCCTTCCACGTATTCTTTATCAATTTTAAAAGTATTTAATACTTTATAAACAGTTGGGTTGAATAAATTTTTGCGCATTGACGGCATAAAGATCCTCCCTTATATGTGCACAAGTTTGTGCAAAATCACAGTTTATATATATTTTATAGATTAATCCGCCTTTGTCAAACGCAAACCGTATGATATTAAAATTCCTGGAAATATTATAAGTAGAGTTTGGATTATCAGGAGGTTTAAGTATGGAAGAAAACGGCATGAAAACGAAGGAAGGTTATGATCTGGGGACTTTTGAGTTTCTCAGAACCGGTTGGTGGATATGGCATGTTATTGCCATCGCCGCAGTTTTTTATATAGGTTATCTGTTTGGGGGGAATATGTTTTAAAAAAAGTATAAACAAGCAATATCAGAAACGAAGAGCGAAATATGTTCGCTCTTCGTTTCTAAAAAATCTCTTCTTCCTCCATCTTTTGAATAGTCTGCAACAGCCGGCCTTCCATGTGCAGCAGTTTCGGATCATAAAAATTACGTTCGTTTCCTAACTCAACTTTAAAATCATGCTTTATTTTCCCGGGTTTGCCAGCAATTATTAGTATTCGGTCAGCTATACACAGTGCTTCTTTCAAATCATGAGTAACTGCTAATATTGTGCATTTCTTTTGGCTCCACATAGTCATCATATCGCTTATGATGTTCATTTTTACCAAAATATCAAGTGAAGTAAAAGCTTCATCCAAAATCAACAGATCGGGCTCAATAATTAATGCCCTGCCGAGATTGACCCGCTGCTGCATACCGCCGCTAAGCTGCTTTGGATAATAATCGGCAAAATCTTTTAATCTCAGGTTGGCAAGAATACTGTCAACATCGCCAAGAGGGTTTACAAATTGAAGGTTTTGTCTTACAGTACGCCATGGTATTAAACGAGGTTCCTGAAATACCATGCCAACTTTTCTGGCAGAAATATTTATCTGCCCCGCGGAAGATGCTTCCAAGCCAGCAACGATTTTTAAAAGAGTTGTTTTCCCAACTCCTGATTTGCCTAGCAGGACAATTCTTTCCGCCGGAGCAACCGTAAGGTCAAAATTATGCAAAACTTGATTCTTCCCGTACGATTTATTTATTCCTTTTAAAATCAAGTGATCGCCCATTTTTGCGCCACCCTTCTTAAAACGGATTTAAAAAATCGTTCTGTCAATAAGCCCAGTATTACTGCAAAAAGAGTTATGGCATAAACTTCAACTATATCGACCTGATAACGGGCTTCGAGTATCAAAACTCCCAGCCCGGAATCTCCGCATAAGTATTCAGTCACCAATATTACTTTCCAGGCCTGTCCTATGCTCACATTGATAATTGCTACCACGAAAGGCAATAATGAGCCAATATAAATATCTTTAAATATCTGTTTAGACCCGACGTTATATAATGATGCCATTTCCAGGAGTTTTATA
Source organism: uncultured Syntrophomonas sp. (assembly GCA_964574965.1). GTDB lineage: Bacteria > Bacillota > Syntrophomonadia > Syntrophomonadales > Syntrophomonadaceae > UBA1368. The sequence goes on from CAZNPR010000004.1 coordinate 17,164, forward strand.
TCAAGATTATGGACACCGGAAATAGTTGTTAGTACAGCTATAGGCAGAAGAGCAAGAAATGCAATAAACAGCGGGGCTTGCCAACCGATTCCCCAGGCAAAAATAACCAGCGATAACCAGGAGATCACCGGAACTGCTTGAATGACCATTATCAAAGGTTTGAACATCTGATAGATATTTTTTGACAACCCTAAAAAAATCCCCAGGGTTAATCCCGTTGCCAATACCAAAAGTAAAGACAGCAAGACTTTCCAGGTGGTGTCAAGTGCTGCCTTCATTACTTTGGGTTCGGTCAATAGAGAAAAAAACAGTCCAAATACTTCGAAAGGACTGGGGAGTATAAGACTTTCCCCCAGTATAAGGGCAGCTATCTCCCATATAATAGCAAATATAACTGCCCCAAGAAAGTAATATGCTTGTGGTTTCATAACTGATAAAACTCTTTTCCGGGTAGTTGATGAATTCCCGGTTCGTATAGTTCCTGCATCTTGTTTAAGAACAGTTCAACTTCCATTTGACACTCTTTCGTCGGTACATGATAAAATTCTGTCCGCTGCATTGATTCCTGCAAAACCTGAGGTGAAAGCGGCAAAACATCTGCAGTTAATTCTGCAACCTGTGTAAGGTTATTATTCCCCCACTCAGTTGACTCAGCAAAACTTGCAGCTATTTGAGCCGATATTTCAGGATAAGATGAATAGAACTCTTTTTTAACAAATAGGCCGGCAATTGGAATCCTTTCCGGGCCTTTACTCAATTTCCCCCAGTATTCCTGGAAATCAAACACAATCCTTCCTTCTTCTCCGGCAATGGCCATTGTGACAAAAGGTTCCGGCAAGGCTGCATATTCGATTTTGCCGGTCTTGAACAAGGCCACGATTTCCTGGGGAGGAGCATATACTATGCTGACATCAATATCAGGATCCAATCCTTCGTCAGCCAGAGCAGAACGAAACAAAATGTCCAAAGTCGTTCCTCTGCCATTAGGTGTATATACCTTTTTACCTTTAAGTGAATTTAAATCTTTGTAATCATCCTGGCTGGCTGATACCATATAAAAAACTTTCCATTCATGTACACCAAGTAACACTAATTCGATTCCCTTAGCATGTATATTGGCAGCAGTTGTAATCGGTAAAACCGCAAAGCTGCTTGTACCTGATGACAAAGCCGCAATTACTTCATCAGTATCTTTCCAATATTTTACACGCACTGCTGCCGGGGCTTCAACTTTTTGAGCAGCCAGACCTGCTGCTGGTACAACAGTAGGGCCGGTTGGATTAAGCAACGTGATCTCTGGCGGCGGCGGCTGGGTTTCTTTTGATTCCGGGTTGTATAACCTCCACCATCCTAAGCCCACCAGTACAACCAGTACAATTATTATAATACCGGTTTTGCGCATGCCGTTATCCCCCCCCTCCAAATCAGTTTGCTTATTCTAAATGATTCACATTCATTAAAATCCTACCACTCCGGAGGCAGTTTCTTTAGCTGAGCCAGGTTGAAAACCGGACCATCCAGGCAGATATATTCACTGCCGATATTGCAGCGGCCACACTTGCCAATGCCGCATTTCATACGCGCTTCCAGAGTAGTAATGACCTGTTCATCAGTAAAGCCCATTTTCTCCAAGGCCTGCAAAACAAATTTGATCATGATCGGTGGTCCGCAGGTAACTGCGATCAGTCCCTTGGGATCAGGGTTGATTTCCTGCAAATAAGAAGGTACAAAGCCAACATGCCCGGACCAATTTTCTTCTTCATTATCAATGGTCACAAAGACTTCAGTATCTTTCATGGCCGGCCATTTTTCAAATAATTCATCTTTAAAGCAGAGGTCAGCATAACTCCTGCTGCCATAGATAATGGTTATCTTGCCATAATCCTCCCGGTGTTTAAAACAATATTTTATAAAGGAGCGCAACGGAGCAAGACCAATCCCTCCGCCAATAAAAAGCATATCTTTGCCTTTGCAGTCTTCCACCGGGAAGCCATTGCCATATGGACCTCTGACTCCTATTGTCTGACCGATATCGATATTGTGCAGCTGTTCCGTTAAAAGGCCTACGCTTTTAATGGCAAACTGTAGGTGATCATTTTCTTCCTGCCAGGAAACCGAAAACATGCCTTCCCCAACCGGAACATGTGAAACCATCGCTAACTGCCCGGGCATCACATTGAAGGGTACGCCTCCGTTTTCACTTCTGACATAAAAGGTTTTTACATCAGGTGTTTCATCTATGATATCCACTACTTCGACCATTGAGGGAACAAGCGGATTTTCGCAGTTACAATCAGCCATTATTAAACATCCGCCTCCTTAACTTTTTCAATGACTTTTATAATACTTACGCCGGCCGGACACACCACTATACAGCGTCCGCATCCGGTACATAAGGGTTCACCGTATCTTTCGTGGAAGAACTGCAGTTTATGCAAAAAACGGTTCCGAAATCTTTCCGTATCCAGTTCCCGGGGATTGTGACCACCGGCCATCTGTGAGTATTCCCTATACATGCAGGAATCCCAGCAACGGAAGCGATATCCTTCTTCACCGGCAGTCTTTACCTGTATATCAAAGCAATAGCAGGTGGGACACATATAAGTACATATACCGCAATTGTGACAGGGATAAGACATATCTTCCCACATAGGATGATCAAACATATCTTTCAGTTTTTCTGCTACTCCCTCATAATCAACTTTACGTGTAAAGTTTTTTAGGGTCGGGAGAGTTACTTCCTGTTCTTCCAGAAGATCTTTAATGATTTCAGTTACTGCTTCTCCTTTGTCGCTCTTTGCTTCCCAGGCAAAATCACCGTCTCCGATATCATGGATCAGGACATCAGCGT
>CAZNPR010000004.1:20114-29907 GCA_964574965.1 uncultured Syntrophomonas sp.
TTTGCTTCCCAGGCAAAATCACCGTCTCCGATATCATGGATCAGGACATCAGCGTTTTTAGGAGCATTAGGGCTCACACCCATGGAATCGCAGAAGCAACTTGTTCCCGGATTATAGCAGGCATTGACGATCATTACAGTGCTTTCTCTTCTGGCCCGGTAAAACTCATCCTCATAGCTCTTGGTGAAAAAAAGTTCATCCAAATAATCGATCGCCTTTAAATCACAGGAACGGAGGCCAAAAATGACTTTCGGTTCACTTTCTTCAAATACCTGATCGATGTTGATCTTCTGTCCTTCACTTTTAAAACCATACATCTTTTCCGTCTGTGGGAATACAATACTTTTCGGGGGTTGGTAGACATTTAAAGTATCCAGCATAATATCATCGAAATCTTCGTTATAAGTCCGGTAGGAAAAGAATCCAGTCTGTGCCCCCCGCTGCATTGGCACATATACATCATGCTCTTTGGCAAGCATTTCAATTACCTTTTCCACTTTGGCTTTCTTCATTACTTTCATCCCTTACACCCCTTTTTACAGAAAATCGTCGGGATCATTTTCCCGGTACTGACTCAGCGGTGGTTTGGCACCTTCCTCATACGTTAATCCCGCATCAAAGGGACCGAAGAAACTGTCAACATCCTTGATCAGCTTTTGATTTAAAAGCATTAAAGGTATATGCACCGGGCAGACCCTTTCACATTCACCGCATTCTATACATCTGCCGGTCATGTGGGAAGCTCTGATGATATGATACATCATATTGTCGCTTGTGTTGGCTTCCCTGCCCACCCACTGGGGTCTGGACTCATCAAAAATACAAGTACGGCAGTTGCACGCGACACATGCCTGACGGCAGGCATAGCATCTGATACAGGTCGATAAGGCATCCTCCCAGAACTTATATCTTTCATCCGGAGTCATAGCTTCCATTTCTTTAACCTTCTGGAAACGTTCTCCCTGCATACGGGGGGATTGCTCCGCCCCTAACAGCACATCATAGATGACCGGATTAGGCTGGATGCAGTCATTGCATTTGTCTGCTGCAAGGTCAGCATTTGCCTTCTTTTCAAATCCAGACTCAATTCTGAAAGCTTTCAAAGGATCTTTCATGCCCGGGCAGCATACTCCCACAATATACAGCCGATCACGGGTAAACTGATGATCAGCCAGAAGTCTGACGATCCCTCTTGAATCACAGCCTTTTACGACGATTCCAATTCTTTGTTTGCCGTCACGAAACCGTAACAAGGCATTGGAAAGATTATGAACGGAAAATTCATCAAATATGATCTTTTCAACTTCTTCGGCGCTGCGGGCAAAAAATGGCATACTTTGAAAATCGAACTCACTTTTCTCCCAGGCCAAAAACATGTCGATCTTTTTTTCCTCAAATAGTTTACGGGCAATATCTTTTATTTGATTGGTTATTTCTCTCATTTTACATACCTCAACTTTCTGTTGGGGCCAAGAGCAGTCACATCATCCACCAATTTCTTCATGACTTCCTGAAATTTCGTACCTTCGGAACCAGAAATCCAGGCCGTCTGGTATCTGCCAGACTCAATACCCATATACTCAAGCAGGCTTTTCATGATCGTATGGCGCCGCCGGTTGTAGTAATTGCCACTACCATAGTGGCATTCTCCGGGGTGTCACCCGGATAAGAGGACCCCATCGGCCCCACGGTTAAAAGCCCTTAATACCAAATTAGGGTCCATTCTGCCTGAACAAGGGGTCCGAATGATCCTTACGCTGGCGGGATACTCCAGATGATTCAACCCGGCCAGATCTGCTGCTGCATACGTACACCAGTTGCAGGCAAAAACGATTATTTTCGGTTGGTATTCTTTGTTCTCATCTATAGACACAGTGCATCCACCTCCGCTGCCAGTTGTTCATCAGTATATCCTTTAAGATTAATAGCAGTCGTCCGGCAGGCAGGCAGACAAGCTCCGCATCCCTGACACAGACTGGGATTGATATCAGCTATACGGCGGGTTATCGGTTCGCCGTGACAACGTTCGGCCAATTGTTTAATGGAAATGGCCTTATATGGGCATATCGGCACACAGAATTCACAGCCGGAACATTTCACAAAATCAACTTCTGCAATCAACGGTTCAGTGGCCAGCTCATTTTTGGAAAAAAGGCCTAATACTTTAACAGCAGCAGCGCTGGCCTGAGCTACGGTGTCTGGGATATCTTTGGGTCCCTGGCAGGTACCGGCCAGATATACTCCGGCGGAAAACGTTTCTACTGGCTGCAGTTTCGGATGAGCTTCCTGGAAGAAGCCGTCTTTATCGGTTGAAAAACCTATTGTTTTCGCTAACTCTTTTGCCCCTGCTGCAGGCACCATCGCTGTTGCCAAAACGACCATATCTACTTCTACTTCCATGGGCTTGCTTAAAAGGGTATCTTCTGTCTTCAGAACCAATTTATCGCCTTTAGGATAAATTTTGCTGACCCGGCCCCTGATATATTTAGCACCGGCTTTTTGCGAACGCATGTAGAATTCTTCATAACCTTTCCCGGCGGTCCTGACATCCATGTAAAATACATAGGCTTCAGAATCAGGGTATTTGTCTTTTAACTGGTAAGCATGTTTCGCCGTAAACATGCAGCAAGCTCTGGAACAATAACTTTTTCCTTTGGTATCATCTCTGGAGCCAACACATTTGATAAAAGCTACGCTGTCCGGGATTTTTCCATCTGATGGCCTTTTGATTTTTCCTCCCGTGGGCCCGCTGGAACTGGACAGCCTTTCAAAATGCAAACTGGTGATCACATCAGGGTACATGCCATACCCGTATTCACCGTAAGCTTTTTCCCATTCAAAAAGGTCAAAGCCAGTAGCCATCACGATTGCTCCGATGTCCTCTGTAACCATTTCTTCCTTATCTTCATATCGGATCGCCTTGGTGGGGCAGACTTTTTCACAGATGCCGCACTTACCGCTGGTTAGTTTGGTACAATGTTCCGCATCAATAAACGGTTTGCCTGGTACTGCCTGGGGATACATCATGCGCACCGCAGTAGTTTGTCCCAATCCCATGTCAAAAGCATTGGGTATTTTTTTAGTGGGGCATTTTTCCATACAGGTTCCGCATCCGGTGCAAAGATCCCAGTCTACATATTTAGCCCGTTTTTTAATGGAAACTTTAAAATTACCGATATATCCATCTACTTTTACGACTTCCGCCATCGTCATCAACTGAATGTTAGGATGCTGTGCCACAGCAACCATCTTGGGGGAACCAATTCAGGCGGCGCAGTCCATGGTAGGAAAGGTCTTGTCGATCTGACTCATCTTTCCGCCGATGCTGGCCTCCTTTTCTACTAACAGCACTTTATGCCCGGCTTCAGCGATGTCTAATGCCGCTTGCATCCCGGCAATTCCTCCACCGATCACCAAAGCTTTTTTGGTAATGGGGATGGTTGATATTTTCAGTGGTTTATGGCGCAGCACTTTACTTACTGCCATACGCACCAGATCTTCGGCCTTCTGGGTCGCTTCGGCCCGGTCTTTATGGACCCAGGAGTTTTGTTCCCGGATGTTGGCCATTTCGAACATGTAAGGATTGAGACCGCCGTCTTCTACCGCCTTGCGGAAGGTTTTTTCATGCATACGCGGTGAACAGGAAGCTACAACCACCTGCTGCAGACCATGTTCCTGGATAGCGTTTTTAATTAAATCCTGCCCGGGGTCAGAACACATATATTTATAATTGGTGGCAAAGATTACGCCGGGCATATTCTTAGCGGCTGCGGCTACTTTTTCCGTATCGACTACGGAAGCTATATTGGTGCCGCATTCACACACAAAGACGCCTACTCTTCTTTTCATTGTTATCTCCTCTCTAGCTGTTAAACCATTTTTATACCTAAATCAAGAAGTCCTTATTCTTTGCTTTTTTCCCGCTTTTTCAGTTCACCAGTCACATAAGCTTCGGCGGCTTTCACTGCTTTGTCATTATCGGTAGCTAAAAGCTCTGCCAGTTTCTGTATCTTTTTCTCGTCATCTTTAACGATTTCTGCCAGGATCGTAGCTCTTTCTTCATCCTCAATTAGTTTGGCAGCGATTTTTTCAGGACTCTTTTCCAATGATTTTATAAAGGCCGCAATTTTTTTCTGGATCTTTTCTTCATCATCTTCTGCAGGTGCCGCTTTGACTTCTGCCTGCTGTTTTTCTTTCGCCGCGATCTCTTCTGCTCTTTGGCTTACTTCCTTAAGATAACTAACAGCTTCTACAAAATGTTTGTTTACCTTTACTGTTTCCGGACTGTCGCCGCATGCAATTGCCAAAAGCTCAGTTACATAGTAAACCGGCAGTCCATAGTGCTCTCCCGTACTTTTTTCAACACCTGCCTGTCGCATATCCAGATTCATCATACATAAGGGGCAGGCGGTTACAATACATTCTGCGCCTGATTCTTTGGCATTTTTCAATACCGCTGCAATCATCTTCTGCCCTATTACTGGCTGGGATGTTCCCAGAGCAGCACCGCAGCATTCGGTTTTAAATGCCCATTCAACAGCTTCCGCGCCCAGGGCTTTTACGATATTATCCATGCTCTGGGGATACTCTGCGTCATCAAAGCCAGTATGTGCTTCAGGCCTTACTAACAGACAGCCGTAATAGCAGGCAGCTTTCATCCCTTTTAATGGTTTGGTCACTTTAGCTGCTATTTTATCCAGCCCTACCTGCTCAGTTAAATAGTTTAAAATAGAATAGGTCTCATTTTCCGCTTTATATTCCATGCCAATGACCTGTTCTACTTTGGCTTTCATTATACTGTCGCTTCTCACTGCATGTTCAGCGTTTCTAAAACGATTATAGCAAGCGGCACATGGTGCCAGTACATTAAGTCCGGTCTTTTCTGCTATAGCAAGATTTCTGGCCGGCAGGGCGATCGATAAAAGTTTGTCCGTATTATGGCCGGAAGTTGCTCCACAGCAATTCCAGTCATCGATTTCCATTAACTCGAACCCTAATATCTCTGCTGTTCTTTCGGTTGAAACGCCGTATTCTATGGCACTGCCTTCCAGGGAACAACCGGGATAGTATGCTACTCTCATTCTATTTCTCCTCCCTTTGTTCCTGTACCCGGTCAAAGATCTTTTTCATTTGGTCTCTTCCTTTAATTCTTTCCGGCAGGACATTCAGTTTCCCTCTTTGCATCATGGGGAGACCTAAGCCAGCATCCTTGAAAGGCTGCATTGTTGCTGCATTGTGTTGTAATAATATGCCAGCTTCGTAAGTTCTGCCAAACATCTTTACGGTACGTAAAAAGGCGGCATTGAACGCAGCTACTTTGTTATCCCCTTTTTTGCCTCGTCTTAATGCTTCTCTTCTAAGAGTATCCATCAGGGATGCGATTTCAACTCCCCGCGGGCATCTCTCCGAGCAGGTCTCACAGGTGGCACAAACCCAGATACTATTAGAATTCAATGCTGTTTCTGCCATATTAAGCTGTAATAATCTGATGATCTCCCGCGGTGGATAATCCATAGCAAAAGCAACCGGACATCCGGCTGAGCATTTTCCGCACTGGTAACATAAGCTTACCTGAGTGCCGGCTTCCTGCTCCAGCTTGGCGAGCAGATCCTTATCCGCTTTATCAGCAGGCTTTAATTTTACTGCGTCATTTATCATGTTTGACCCCTTTCTATAAAATATAACTTGCCTTGGTTTGTTGATCCCTTTGATCACCTATTTACCGGGCAAATTAGTTTGAATTTTCAATTGCAACACACTACCTTATTATAATACAACAATTTCATACTTTGGTATTTTAGATTTTGGAAATACTGTATACGGATATGATAAAAAGTGCTGCGGCTTAAACATTTTATCAGCTATGCTCTCAATGTTGCTTTGATACGTAAAGGATTAAGCAATAAATCAAGGGCATGATTGATATCAGTCACAGCTATATCTGCTGCGGATAAAGCTTTCAGCGAACAACCTTCCGGGCCAATTATGATAATGGACAAACCCGCTTCGGCAAGCATGCTGCGATCATTAAATCCGTTTCCCACTGCTGCTACATTTTGTGCATCGAACCTGTGCACAAAAGCTTTCTTATCTTTATCCCCGTCTTCCGGGTCGACTTTATAAAATTCGATTTCTAGTTCCTCTGCGATTTGAGCACCAAATCCAAATGTGTCTGCCGTTAACAAATATATATCAACTTGTTCTATGAGTTTAGCGATTCTCTCTGAAACTCCTTCGATCAAGTGCCCATCAAAGCTTACAGTACCATTAAGATCCAATAACAATGTGGTGATCTCCAGATTTTTATTGCGTCCCGGTATATTAACAACGATCACGTGACGATTCCCTCCATGCCAATTTTACGTTTTACTTTAGCAAATATATCTTCGGCAATCAGTTCCCCCTCGTATATAGCTTCCATGATCCCGCGAGGCTTGCTGGCATCACCAATAAGATAAACTGAAAATGTCCCCTTATGGTCTACTGTCAGCTGATTGCTGATATTTCCACAGGAATAAATAATGGCATCAACTAAAATTTGTTCCTGACTTTCATCAGATAATTTTAACAGGTGAACTGTTTTTTCGGCAATATTTTTTACGATATATCCTTTTTTTGTTTTGATTCCCAGACCTTTAAGACGAGCCAACAGTCCCAGACGGTTCATGGTTTCCAAACCTGATGCCATCACTCCCGTTTGCTCAACAATGGTGACATCATTATATGGTGCAAGGAATTCAGCTGCTTCACAGCCAGTAGTACCCCCACCGATGATCAGTACCCTTTGCTGCCTGATGGCGGCCTTGCCGGAAAGGACATCGCCTACTGTAATAAACTCTGCTGATTCCACTCCGTTTATTACAGGAATGGCAGGCTTTGAACCGGTCGCAATAACCAGAAAATCTGGCTGCAATTCTTCGACCATTTTGTTTTGCCAGGATGTATTCAGCTTGACCTCTACTTTTGTCAGTTCCAGCTGTTTGATAAGTGAATCCAACAGCCAGCCTATCTTATCTTTATAAGGAGGCTTGTCAGCAATATGCAATTGTCCACCTAACCGCTCCTCTTTTTCCAGCAGCGTAACTTTCGCTCCTGCATTTCCCAACGCCAAAGCTGCCTGGATGCCTGCTGGTCCTCCCCCGACGATCACTACCTTGATTCCCTCCAGCCGGCGGTCATAGCTCAATTTGTATTCCCGGCCGGTTCTGGGATTGACTGCACAACGGATATGCAAGCCCTGATTAAGTGTATCAAAACAAGTATTACATGATATGCAGTGCCTGATCTGATCCGCTCGCCCGCTGACAGCCTTTCCGACCCAGTCCGGATCTGCCAGCATTCCCCGCCCGATCCAAACCAAATCTGCCTGCTGATTGGCTAAGATCTCTGCAGCCTTTGCAGGATGCCTGATCACTCCTCCGGCTATTACCGGTATGTTAACTGTTTTTTTAACTTGCTCTGCCATCTTAATGCGCCAGGCCTCGGCAAAAAAAGCTGGTTCAATGGTGGTATGTCCTGATTCATAAATACCGCAGGATACATTTAAAAGATCTGCCCCTGCTTTTTCCAACTGCCTGGCAATTTCCAATCCCATTTGTTCATCGATTCCGCCCGCTGCAAAATCATTTATATTGAAGCGCACGCTGACTAAAAGACGGGGCAGGTATTTTTTGATACTGCTAATTATTTCAAATACCAGTCGCACCCTATTTTCGGTAGTTCCGCCGTACTCATCATTTCTGTGATTGGTATATGGCGATAAGAACTGGCTCAGCAAATATCCATGGGCAGCATGGACCTCAACTCCATCGAAACCCGCCTTTTCAGCAAATACTGCTGCAGCAACAAATTTATCCCGAATGGCATGGATCTCTGTTAATTCCAGTTCCCGCGGTTCAATTTTAACAAAACGGCAGGCGATGGGCGAAGGCGCCACGGGTTGTGATCCCTCGGTAATAAGTGGCGTGGTCTGGCGTCCGGCATGGTGCAATTGGATAAAAGCTCTGCAGTCATGTGCCTGGATCGCTTCGCTTAATTCTTTTAAACCCGCTATATAATGAGGTTTATCAATACATAGCTGGGTAGGGCTGGCTTTTCCTGTTGGACTGTCAACACAGGCAATTTCAACAATGATACCTCCTGCTCCCCCTAAAGCTCTTTCTTCATAATAATCGATCATCTGCCTTGTGACTTCACCATTTATACTTGCAAGTCCAGTCCCCATAGCGGGCATAATGATCCGGTTTCTAAATTTAATCGATTTGATATGGAGCTCCTGGTTTAAAATATGGGTTACATCCATGACAGACAGCCTCCTTTGGATTTTATTTAAAATTGAACTTCTATATTTTGCCAGTATAGAACCTGTTATTCGGCACATAATATCCTTAGAGTCAGCGATACTCTTTCGGAGAAAAGCAAAAATTAAGTCCCTTCGTCAGAAGGATAAATCTTAATTTATTTTCACCAAAGTCCCTAACCGGACAATCAGAGTATCGCTGATTCTTTTTGTATAAATCAGCGATCATTTACACACACTATCCTTATAAACGGTAAAGTTATAGCAGCACAGTTATAATTGTAATGTTGAATTTTTTCAGTAAATTGCCGTTTATACTCCGCCAGAGAGGCTGCTGAAATTATTGTTGGGCGATCCAATTTTTAACTTTTAGCAGCGCTGGCGGATTCTTTTTCCTACCAACATGGCCAGGTAATAATATAAGCTCATTAAAACAGGCAATCCCAGTAAAATATAATGATACAGGGGGACACCTGCTTCAGTTGAATAGGATACCAGAGATATTAAAGGGATAAGCGGAATATACCAATATTGTAAAATAAAAAGCGCATAACTGCTTAAATCCCATTGCATAATACCAGCCAGATTGATTATAGCCAGTATGAAACCAGGGATATGCAGGCTTGATCCTATTATTATATTTTTGCTCGCTGCCAGATTGCTTTGGATCGCTTCCATTCCCAATATCACCATATATAAGGCAGCCAGTGCAATATCCAGTCCGGGAAAATAGCTGGATAATGCTACTGCGATTAAAGCGAAAAAATGGATGCTGTAAAGGCGCAAGATCTTACTGGCGATTTAAAGCTCCCCTTTCCTCTATGATCTTTACCCAGGGACTGGCATAAAAACTGTCCGGTGCAACCCAAAGATCTCCTACTGAATCGAGATCGATCCCCTGCATCATATAAGCCTGCCAAATGATTTTGGTACAGTTCCAGATACGATCCCCCCCCTTAAAAGCCAGCGGGAAAAACATGTCCTGCTCATTTTGTTTGGCATATTGCGCAGCAGCAAGTTTAATTTCCTTAGGTGCTTGAACTCTTAAGAATGCAATTTCTGAGTAATCCCAGAAGTGTTCCACAGAATTCAATGTAATGCCCGTATCCAAATATCCTTCGATAACATTTCCATTGCCCACATAAATAGCGGCATGCGAAAATCTGCCGTAGGCACATCCCGGATAACCGCCCAAAATGATATCCCCGATTTCAAGATTATCGAACGAAATATGATTCCCGATGGAGGTTGATTCTGATCCATATCCGATTCTTCCCTCCTGGAAATTCTCCAGATAGGTATACATACTGGTTTCGGGATTTGCAAAAACTTCACGGTTATCAATATAAACAGCAGCAGCTAGTAAGATTGCCAGAACAGGAAATAAAAGTATATTCAGTTGACTGAAATTCTTTATCTTCATTTATACGATTCCTTTAAGACCACATTTTTCACTTTCGTAACTTTTTTTATTTTACCTTAGGTTAGAACACA
>CAZNPR010000004.1:30007-50168 GCA_964574965.1 uncultured Syntrophomonas sp.
AGACCACATTTTTCACTTTCGTAACTTTTTTTATTTTACCTTAGGTTAGAACACAAGTAAAAACAAAAGAAAAACAGGAGGGATGAGTCCCTCCTGTTTTAAAACCTATTTCGATCCACTAAATCAGCTTTTCAGAATAATCATCCTTAAAATGCTCCAGGGTAGTTAAAACCGGGGCTGGTGCCGCCTGTCCCAAGCCGCATAAACATGCTGTACACATTACGGTGCCAAGGGTTTTCAAATGTCCCATTTCATCGATTTTCCCCTCGCCGGCTTTGATATGTTTTACCATTTCATGCATTCGTTTTGTACCTTCTCTGCAAGGTGTGCATTTACCACAGGATTCGTGTTCAAAGAATTTAGTTATCTTTTCTACCACATCAACGATATCCCTGGTTTCATCCATCACAAAAACTGCTCCTGAGCCTAAAGTGGCTCCAATTGCTCCCATGGAGTTGAAATCGATTTGGGTATCCAGTAAAGCTTCCGGGATAAATCCACCCGAAGTGCCGCCGATTTGAACTGCTTTAAATTTTTTCCCGTCGGGTATGCCACCGCCAAAATCAAAGATGACCTGGCGGATGGTTGTATCCGTGGGTACTTCGATAAAGTCACGAAGGTTGACATCACCGGTCAGTGTCATCACTTTGGTACCGGGATAAGCTGATGCTCCAATTCCAGCAAACCATTCTGCACCTTTTTCGAGAAGGGCCGGGAGATTGGCAAAAGTCTCAACATTGTTGACGATCGTCGGTTTGCCCCATAAGCCGACAACCGGCGGGAATGGAGGTTTATATCGCGGTTCTCCCCTCTTGCCTTCAATCGATTCGATCAAGGCACTTTCTTCTCCGCATACATAAGCTCCTGCACCCATACGCACTTCAATATCGAATCCGTTCAATACTCCTTTAGCCTTAGCCTGATCAATTGCCTTATTTAATATTTCAACCACATAGGGATATTCACCCCGGCAATAAATATAACCCTTATCAGCTCCAATTGCATAACCGCAAATCGCCATACCTTCCAGCAGGCTTTGCGGGTCATTTTCCATAATGATACGGTCCTTGTAGGTACCTGGTTCCCCTTCATCAGCATTACAGACTACATACTTCTGATCAGCTTCGATGCCAAAGGAAAATGACCATTTTTGCCCGCAGTTGAAACCTGCACCACCACGGCCCCGCAAGCCAGACTTTTTCACTTCCTCGATGAGATCCTTCTGGCTCATTGACCGAGCTTTTTCCAGTGATTTATATCCGCCGTTTTTAATATAATCATCAATGTTCAGCGGATCGATCTTGCCAAAATTACGCAGTACAATGCGCATTTCTTCAGCCACAACAGTTCCTCCTTTCAATTTTATTTACACCCCTGTAAAATCCCCGGAATCGTTTTGGCTGATACATCGACATACGGGGTACTGTTAATGGTAATAACCGGAGTCCCTTGGCACTGCCCAACACACTCCGTAAATTCCAGGGTAAACTTTCCGTCCGCAGTAGTCTGGCCCATTTTGATCCCCAGTTCAGATTCAAGAGCGGCTACTACCTCTGCTGCCCCGGCTACATGGCAGGGAGCACTCTCACAGATCCGGATTATATATCTGCCTCGAGGTCCCACTTTAAAATAGGAATAAAAAGTTGCCACCCCATAGGCTTGAGCAGGGGAGATGCCGAATGCTTCTGCAGCTTCTGTTACGGCATCTTCTGGTATATAGTTATATTTCTTTTGCAGTGCATGATAAGCTTCAATAATTCCCCCGGTTTTATCTTTATAGGAACCGATGATGGTTGTATAGTCTGACATGGATCACTGTCACCTCCTATGCGCTAAACTGCGCTATTTTTTTTGGATTTTGCCTGCAATAAAACATCATCAGACAATAATAGCACCGCCACTTCTTGCCCTGCTTCAATAGGCGGAGTTCCTTCCGGCAGGTCAAGGAAAGCATTGCAGTACAACAATGAACGCAGCATGCTGGGCTTCTGTCCTGGCAGGACTTCGACTTTTAAACCTTCTTCCGTCCACCAGGCCTGTCCGCGCACCATACGTCTGGTAGTGCTCTTCTTGGCAAATCCATTTATACAGCAAGCCTTGATTTTCAGCCATTGATCTTCCAGTCCCAGCATTCTCTGCAGAACCGGCTTTACAAATAAATGATAGTTTACTGCACAAGCAGCCGGGTTTCCCGACAAGGATAACAACAAACAGTTATCCTTTCGCGCTGCTCCTGCATGACTGCCCGGCTGCAGCTGTACACCCTGATAAAGCATCCGGGCGCCTAAAGCATGCATAATGCCCTCGATATTGTTGGTCCCGTTTTCATAGGTCCCTCCAGTAAGAATCACTATATCCAACTGGTCTGTCAAGCGCTGCAGCTGTGATATAACGTCATCTTGACCGGTTATTCCTCCGTAAACGAATGTACCAACTTCTCCGCCGTCCCGGTTGATCAGAGCATTCAACATCGGTCCGTTGCTATCCCTCATTTGACCGTTATGCAGTTCCATGTTTTTACCAATAATGTTGCTGGCCAGGCACACAACACCAGCCTGTGGTTTCCTTACTGTTTCCACCTCATAAATGTCATATACTGACAATAAGGCGATTGCAGCATAATCCAGCTTGTCGCCGGTTGCCAGCAATAATTCACCTTTGCGAAAATCTTCCCCCGCTGTTTTTATATTGGTTCCCGGCTTGATTTGTTCCAGAACGATGACCTGTTGCTCTTCCACACGGGTCTTTTCACCCGGTACTACAGCAACCGTACCTTCGGGTAAGATCCCGCCGGTCTGCACCGATACCGCCTGGCCATATTCCAGGCTGAAGCAGGGGTAGCTTTCCAGTTTCAGTCGTGCTTGCAGGTTGTAGCTACTGCCGATTTGACTTTTTCCCTCACCTAATGCATAGCCATCTACCGCTGACTGAGCCAGCGGCGGCAAATCATACGGGGAATAGACCGGCTGTTTTAAAACTCGATTGAACGCCTGATCCAAAACAGTCTTTTCACCTGCAAGTGCAGCACAATTATCTGTCAGGATCTGCCTGCTTTGTTCCAGGCTGATATTGGTGAACACTCGGTGTTCCTCCTTAAAACGGTGCCGATTTGCCGAAAGGACATACGGGAAAATGACATACTTTACATTCCCGGCATAGTCCTCCATGGCCTAGTGATACGATATCGGCCCTTGAAATACGTTCCCCGGCAAAAATCCGGGGTAAAATCAAATCCAAAATAGTGACCCGGTTGTATAACGCCCCGCCAGGCACTCCGCAAATCACTACATGTCCCATATAAGCCATCATGAAATGAGATCCTGGCAACACCGGTGCACCATGAAATACGATCTGAGCTCCACTCCTGCTTATTGCGTTTGGAGTAGCGTCATCTGCATCCACTGACATTCCCCCCGTTACCAGGATCATGTCAGCTCCTTCGGCAATGAAATTCTGGATTTCTTTTGCGATCAGTTCTGATTCATCAGGAACAATAGACTGCCCCATCCACCGTCCGCCGAAAGCATTTATTTTCCGGCGAAGGATATGCGCAAATCCATCCTTGATCCTGCCGCTGTTTACTTCACTGCCGGTGGTCACGACTCCTACCCATAAGGATTTATAAGGCTTCACGGTTATGAGCGGCATTGGATTGGCAGCAAGGTTTTCGGCTTCCTGCAGCAGACTGCAGTCAATTGTCAGGGGAACCACCCTGGTCCCAGCTACCATCTGGCCTTCCGTCACCGCTTGATTATTATGCAGCGTAGCAAAAATGATGTCTTCAATATTATTGAGCCATAACAGTTGGCTTACCTGGACTTTCAACAATCCGTCGCATTCAGCGATCAGATTCACCCTGCCCTGATTTGGTCCACTAATAGTAATGCCGTTTCCGGATGCAGCGGCGGCCAGACGAAGCGCACCTTCATCCTCATGGATACACTGCTCTTTTTCGTCCCAGATAAATATATGTTCTTTCCCGAGATTACGAAGCTGTTCCACATCCATAGCGGTAATAACATGACCGCGTTTGAACGCTCTATACTTCTTTTTACCGGGAATGATGGCAGTTATATCATGACCAAGAGTCAAACCAACGGCTTCTTCTACCGTGACCTTTTTCATCGTAAGCCCCCTACATCTTTTCCACTTTAACTGCAGCGACCTTGTATTCTCCGGTCCCGGTAATGGGATCCAAGGTATCGCTGGTTAAAGCATTGGTTGGTGTAGCAGCATGGTGGAATGACATCCAAATCATTCCCGGCTGAACTCTTTCCGTAATTTTGATCGCTGAAACCACTTCACCCCTGCGGGATGTGATTTTCACGATACTATCCTTATTCAGCCCCATTTTCTCAGCATCCAGTGGATGGAATTCTGCCAGTTCCTTGTCCCAAACACTTGCTATGCCTGCAGAATAAGGTGTTGTAACATTGTAATGATATAAGATACGTCCGGTCGAAAGCAGGAAAGGATATTCCTTATCCGGAATTTCACCCGGAGGTATGTGTTCTGATGGCTGGAACGACCCTAAACCACGGGTAAACTTTCCGCTGTGCAGGAAAGGGGTCCCCGGATGTTCAGGAGTCGGGCACGGCCATTGTATACTCTGGTTTTCTAGACGTTGGTAGTGAATTCCTGCCATAGATGGTGACAGCGAAGACATTTCCGCCCAAATTTCTGTGGGGTGGTTATAACTCATTGGGTATCCCATACGCGTTGCCATCTGGCAAATCGTTTCCCAGTTGGCCTGTCCCGGAATAGGCTCGATCGCCTTGCGCACTCTCTGCACCCGTCTTTCAGTATTGGTAAAAGTACCATCACATTCAGCAAAACTGGCTGCAGGAAGAATTACATCGGCATATTCAGCTGTTTCGGTAAGGAATAGTTCCTGTACCACCAGAAAATCCAGATTTTCCAGGGCTGCACGGATATGATTACTATTGGGATCAGTCAATACCGGATTTTCTCCCAATATATACATCGCCTTTACTTTGCCTGCATGAGCCTCTTCGAACATTTCCGGTATTTTCAGCCCAACTTTATTAGGAAGTTCTCTTCCCCATGCCTGTTCAAACTTCTGCTGTACTTCAGGATTGGTCACCGCTTGATAGCCCGAGTAAACATTAGGCAGTGCCCCCATATCGCAGGCACCCTGAACATTATTCTGGCCGCGCATCGGACAAACTCCTGTTCCAGGACGGCCGATATGCCCGGTCAACATGGCCAGGTTAGCAATACTCATTACATTTCGGGTACCGCAGATATGTTCAGTGATCCCCAGGGTATAGAAAATCATAGCTTTGTCAGTAGTGGCATAAAGACGAGCTACCGCATATAGGTCTTCTACGGAAACACCGGCCATTTCGGCTGCTTTTTCAGGAGGATAATTCTCTACGACGGCTTTAAGCTCCTCGTAGTTTTCTGTGCGTTCTTCAATGAATTTCTTATCTTCCAGCCCTTCCTTGATAATGATATGCATCATGCCATTGATCAGAGGAATATCTGTACCCGGTTTAATTTGCAGCCAATAGTCGGCTTCATCGACTAAATCGATACGTCGCGGATCACAGACGATCATTTTTGCTCCGTTACGGGCTGCCTGTCTCATTTTATAGCCGATGATCGGATGAGCCTCAGTGGCATTTGTTCCAACCAAAAGCATTAATTCAGCTTCATCGGTAATTTCATAAATTGGATTTGTCATGGCGCCGCTTCCGAAAGTGGTGGCCAGACCGGCCACGGTGGGCGCATGTCAGGTACGGGCGCAATGGTCTACATTATTGGTTCCCATATGCGCGCGGGTAAATTTCTGCACCAGATAGTTTTCTTCATTGGTACAACGGGCTGAACTTAACGCAGCAAAAGAATCCGGTCCGTATTGATCACGGATCGCATTAAATTTTTCAGCGATCAGATCATAGGCTTCGCCCCAGCTGGCTTCCACAAATTCTCCGTTTTTCTTGATCAACGGGCTGGTCAAGCGTTTTTCATTATAGATGAAGTCCCAGCCGAATCGTCCCTTTACACAGAGCATCTGCCCATTCACAGGTGCTTCTGGGGTGGAAAGTACCCCAATCACCTTACCGTTTTTTACGGCCAGATCAAAATTACATCCTGTTCCGCAAAACGGACATGTAGTACGAACTTTTTCAATTTCCCAGCGTCTGGCTTTACCGGATATAGATTTTTCCACTAAAGCCCCGGTGGGACATACGGCCACACACTGCCCGCAGAATACACAGTCTGATTCGATATACGGCACATCTCCGGCCGTGGTTGCCTTACGGTGAAAACCCCGATAAAGGTAGGACAGATTATCCTGTCCGGTCATTTGTTCACAAGCCCGAACACATGCACCACAGAGGATACATTTGTTCATATCGCGGATAATAAACGGATTACTGTCATCAAGTGGATAATCATGTTTTTCTCCTGCATAAGGACTATCCTTCACACCATACTTGTAACAGTAATCAGCCAGTTTGCATGCCCCCATCTTATCGCAGGTCATACAATCCAGCGGATGGTTGGCTACCAGAAGTTCAAGAATCGTTTTACGTGCTTGTACAACTGCAGCGCTTTCGGTCTCTACAACCATACCGTCAGTAGCCGGGGTGACACAGGAAGCCGGTAACAATCGATTACCTTGGACTTCAACGATGCACAAGCGGCATGCCCCCAGGCTCTTTAGATGGGGATCATAACATAATCTCGGAATTTCAATGCCAGCACTTTCCGCAGCCTGTAAAACAGTACTCCCTTTCGGAGCTTCAACCTCCTTCCCGTTAATTGTCAGTTTCACTCCCAACAGATCCACGTCCCCTTTCTCTATTTATTTAAAATAAAAAAGCCTCCTATTATGATGAATAGGAGGCTTTTAAATTGCATATACAGAAAATCGCAGCAAAGTATTGCAACTTGTATGACTGCTCCTTTCCAAACACGGGCGGCATACCCGTTTCCCGGTATACCTTAACGGTCATATCACCCTGGCTTATTACTTTAGGCAAATACAACTCGGAGCTATTAAATTCTTTATGGGTATTTTCTCTGCTTATTATCAGATTCAACAAAAAAAGCTTTTTTCCTGCATTTTTTATATTTCTCTGTCAATAAAAGCAGACACAATAAAGCAACCGACATCCTATTGCAGATATGACGGTTTGTCACGATTTAGATATTATCAAACTATATATATCCATATTTTATGCATAACATAACTTAATGATATTAGACACAATGATCACAAATCATAAATATTTGTTTGTATCGCAAAATGGAATGATACGATTCTCTTTATTTGTTAACAAAGAATATATGTTCAGGATCCAAGTATATCTTTATTGGTTGTGGAAAGTTTCTTAATGACTCCCGTTGTTCCTTGCTGATTTCCCATTGTATATGATAATCATCCGGATTATGTGGTTCAGATCCGATTTTGAGATAAAGACTCGTGCGAAATTGAGCTTCGCTCTCATCAGCGATCCATGCCAGAAAGCAGTTTTCCTCTGCATTGTCATCTGCCAGTTTGACATGGTTTGCTCTTATTCCAGCAAAACCTTTGTCGTTCACAATTTCCATGCTGGTTTTGACCTGTATGCCCCAATCTGGCACTTCGATAATATTCGCAGAATTCCTGAATGCAGCTACAATATTTTTACACCCGGTGATTCTGGCAACTGCTAAAGATACAGGTCTTTCAAAGATCAAATCTTTTTCCCCAAATATATCAACACTGCCGGCGCTTAATATGGCGATGCGATTGCATAAGCGATACGCTTCTTCAATATTATGCGTAACAAACATTGTATTTCGCTTATATTCTCTAAGGGATACCAACATTTCCTTTAACAAGTTGTTCTTCAGATGATTATCCAGAGCTGAAAAAGGCTCATCCAGTAAAAGTATATCCGGTTCAGCTGCCAGAGCTCTTGCCAGTGCCACCCGTTGCTGCTGCCCGCCTGATATTTGCGAAGGATATCGTTTTCCCATCTCCGCGATACGAAACCTTTCCATCAATTCAGTTACTTTTTTATTTCTACCCGCTTTAGATAGCCCATCCAGACCAAAAGCTATGTTTTCGGCAATGGTCAAATGAGGAAACAGCGCGTAATTCTGAAACAAGAAACCTATTTTTCTATCTTTGGGCGCTAAATTGATCCCTTGAGCAGAATCATAAAAAATTTTATCATTAAGCCTGATGATTCCCTCGTCAGGATTCACCAAACCCGCAATACAATTTAAAAGCATGCTTTTGCCTGCTCCTGAGGCACCAAGGATACCAATGATATCATCCTGCTGGCTGGAGAGTTTAACTGCAAATCTGAAACCGGAAAGATTCTTTTTAATATCAATATAGATTCCCATTTTATTCCCTCCCGGCCCCAGTTTTCAATTTTTTCTGAGCATTATTCCAATTATTCATGATCACAATGACGGTCAGAGAAATGGAGAGAATAACCATAACCCAAAAAAGAGCGACTTTCATATCGCCGCCAAGTGTAGCGAAATAAATAGCAATCGGTATTGTTTGCGTTTGGCCGGGAATACTGCCTGCAACCATCAAAGTTGCGCCGAATTCACCCATAGACCTGGCAAAGGCCAACGCTGTTGCTGCGGCAATACCTGGCCAGGCTAAAGGAACAGCCACTTTCCAAAAGACTTTGCTATCAGAAGCCCCCAGTGTTCGGGCCGCATTCAAAATATTGGGATCGATCTGTTCGAAAGCCCCTCGGGAAGTTTTATACATCAGGGGAAATGCGACTACTATTGATGCTATGACTGCTGCATGCCATGTAAAAATTAAATTTACACCGAACAGTTCCAGAAATCTACCGATCGGTCCATTTTTTCCAATCAATAACAGGATCCCAAATCCTGCCACAGTAGGAGGAAGGACAAGAGGCAGGGTAAAGATGCCGTCCAGCAATCCCTGCCACCTGCCTCTGTAATTGTTCATCCACCATGCAACAGTAAGCCCCAGTATGAATATAACGATAGTCGCTATAAAAGTTATTTTGATTGAAATCCATGCCGGTGATAAATCAATATTCATACCTTTGCTCCATATTTTGCATTCAATTTTCAATATAAAACATTATAAAACCTCAAAACCATATTTATCAAATATTGCTTTGGCTTTTTCCGAGGAAAGGAAAGTAAAGAAAGCCCCAGCAGAATCAACATTTTTACTCGCTTTAACAATAGCTGCCGGGTATACTATTGCTTTGTGACTCTCTGCATCAGCTGTTGAAACAATCGTAACTTTTTTTGATATTTTGGCATCGGTCAAGTATACCACACCTGCGTCTGCATTACCTGTCTCGACCCAATTTAGTACCTGCTTGACATCTTGTGCATAGATTGCCTTAGCTTTAACTTGATCAAGTATATTAAGATACGTAAATACCTGTTCCGCATATTTTCCTGCCGGAACAGTTCCAGGTTCTCCCAGAGCAATTTTTGCAATAGAAGCATCAGTTACATCATCAAAACTGTTAATTGAGATTTTTGAATCCACTGGAACGACCAGGACCAGTTTATTCCCCAGTAAATTTAGTATTGAGCTGTCAACTAAAAGCCCTTTTTCTTTCAGTGTATCCATATTGGATGTAGATGCAGAAATAAATAAGTCAACATCAGCGCCTTGTTCGATTTGCTGTTGAAGTACACCTGAGCCGGCAAAGTTAATTGTCAGTTTTGTATTGGGTTCATCAGCTTCGTATAGTGTTTCAATTTCAGTTAATGCATCTTTTAAACTTGCAGCAGCAGATATGTTAAGTTCAACGGCAGGTTCAGCAGGAGCCTTTGGTTCCGGCTGAGTTTCAGGTCCCTGAGCTGCACAACCTCCGATTATCAGCAGAACCCCCAGCAAGATGGTTATTAGAATTTGACTCTTTTTCATCATTCGATCTCCTTTTTTAAATTTTCCCCTATTTCCTGTTCCTCCTTTCCATGGTGCGGGAAATCTCCACCTATGAATTCTTAATTATTTTACGTAACTAAACAAAAATAAACTTATTAATATTTATAATTTAACATAACATTACACGACTCAACTGGACATCCATCATACAAATGGTAAAATAAAGAGAAAGTGTTTGTCAAGAATGAGAGGTATTTTAAATGAGTAAAAATAATTCTTTAACGCCCGAAGAAGTTGCCGAGATCCTGAAAATAAAAAAGCATACCGTATATGAATTGGTAAAGCGGGGGGATCTGCCCGCCTTTCGTATTGGGCGCAAGCTCAGGATCAATCCTGAAGATGTTGACCATTACCGGCAGCAAGATTTGACTCCCTTATACGTTCCTTTGAAGAGTCCCACTAAAATCATGGAGCTGATGCCCGAGGCAGAACAGCGCAGTGACAAAAATGATTTGATCATTTGCGGTCAGGATACGATCTTAGATATATTAGCCAGACAAATAGAAAATAGTTTCAACCCCGTTCGAGTATTGCGGAAACATGTAGGAAGTTTTGCTGGTTTGCTGGCTCTTTATCAAGGGCAGGCAGATATTGCTTCCGCTCATCTGTTGGACGCTGACAGCGGGCAATATAACCTTCCCTATGCCAGACGGTTATTGCCTGGTATTCCTGTAGTTATCATTCATTTGGCCTTTCGGCAGCAAGGCTTCTATGTGGCTGCAGGAAATCCCCGCCACATTAAAGGCTGGGCTGACCTAGCGGTTGAGGATATCCGCTTTATCAACCGTGAACCGGGCTGCGGCGCCAGGGTCTTACTGGATGAAAAATTGCGACAATTACGAATCGATCGGCATTCAATAAATGGATATGATGAGATCGCTACTTCCCACCTGGCAGTAGCGAGTGCAGTAGCCAGAGGTGCTGCGGATGTCGGCCTGGGCATACAAAAAGCTGCCCTGCAGGTAAGGGGGATCGATTTTATTCCCATGCAGAAGGAACCCTACGAACTGTTGATCCGCCATGACGATTTAGCCCGTCCGATTATGCAGCAGGTGATAGAAATCATCAATTCAACTGCCTTTAAAAATGAGATAGCCGGATTAGGCGACTATGATCTAAGTATGACCGGCAAAATGGCCCAATTGATTTAGGCTCAAAAAGACGCTAGGTTTTTTTGACTTTATTTTTCTGTCTGCTTTTTTATGCTTCTCAGCGTTACCTGCCCTCTATGATCCCGCCTCCTTCCCCGTTCCATCTTTAGCCAGACCTATACTCGCTCTTTAGATAGGCCCCAAATCTTTCCTTATGATCAAAAAAGCGAAAGCCGACCCAATATACTTCGTATGATGGTCCTCACAAGGCACCTTTTCATTGCTGCATTGCTTTAACCTTAAGCCAGCCAAATAGTCACTTAAATTATAGAAGCAAATATATTATTATAGAGGTGAAGCCAATGAAGAATAAAAAAGTGTCTCCCTGGCTTATGGATGATTATCAAATGTTAGCTGATTATATGGAAGGCAATACGGTTGAACGCATTTTATCCCTGACGGATACGCATATTATTTTATTGATGAAAGATAATGTCATAATTAAATTCAGTCATTTAGAAGATGAGTTGATTTTTGACATAGAACTTCCACCAATATAAATCAAATTGCAGTTATAGCTTATATGCAAAAGGAGAAGCAGCATGAAAAGAACACCCAGCCTGTTATTAGTTCTGGTTCTGTCCTTATTGATATCGATCTTGTTCCTGACTGGTTGTTTTGAGGAGGAAACTGTTCCTGTCACGGCAGTAAAACCTGATCAACCGGCAGTTACCGAACCAGGGCCGGCAATTACCGAACCGGAGCCGCCGGATACGGCCGGGTCAGATCTGCCAGTTGTTCCCCAGCCGGAGCCTCCGTCTAGTTCAGATTCCTGGTATTTTCAGCGTAATAACCTGCACCAGGTGCCTTTTGTGGCTGAAAATATCAAAATACTCCTGGAAGCTAATAATGCTTTCTATTATTTGGAGAGTTCCGGCCAGCAAATCTACCTTACCTTTAACGAAGGGTATGAATTAGGTTACACCGGACAGATCCTGGATATATTGAAAGCCAATGATGTAAAAGCCATCTTTTTCGTTACGGGGCATTATATTGACAGCCAGCCTGAACTGGTTTCAAGGATGAAACAGGAAGGCCATCTGGTGGGAAATCACACCGTAAATCATCCAGACCTGGGCATAGCTGATCCGGAAACGATCACAGGGGAAATAACCGGCTTGGAGAATAAGTTTACCCAATTGACCGGGTTTCCTCTGGACAAGTATATCAGACCGCCTATGGGCCTTTACAGTGATTCCAGCCTGGCGGCTGCAGTAAATCTTGGTTACAGAACTGTTTTTTGGAGCATTGCTTTTAATGATTGGGATCCGAATAATCAGCCGGGAGCAGAATACTCCTACCAGCATGTAATGGGTAATATTCATCCGGGAGCAGTTATCTTGTTGCACGCTGTATCGCAAAGCAATACGGAAGCGCTGGATCGTATTATTAAAGACCTGAAGGAAGCCGGGTATGTCTTTAGTACTTTTCCATAAATTTAATGAACAGGATTAGAAATATGCGAAGGATATTCAGAAAACTGGACCGTGAGCAGCCTTTGACCAGTGAAGAATACCAGCAGCTCATGGAATATATGCAAAAGCTAAGTCTGGAATCATCTGAATCCTGGCAGCTGTTATATGACCGTTATGCTGCCGCCTTAATGTATCAAGGCCCGGCTGATCTGGATGACTTCATAAATTTTTTATGCGCCAACCCTGATCTCATTGATCAATGGGAAAGCAGCATCCTGTTATTCCCCCCTGCATTACAGCCCTTGCTTCTGTTTCTTAAATCTTCCGTTGACTATCGTTTTAAAACCTGGCTCAAAGATTTGCTACAAGAGAGCAAGGCGGAAGAATTCCCCGTCGGGCGGGAAAAAGACATTGTGATAAAGTATGAGGAAGCCAATCCTTTCAAAGAAAGTGGGATTAAGGCACATTTTGACAGGCTCTCTCGTTATCCTTTTATTAGCCGTTTGCAGACTTATCGCTATCTTAGCCGCTCAAAGGCCGTGAAAGACCGTATAGAATATCTTCAGCCTGATCAGTTAGGAGGAATCTTCACGAATAAAGAGAAATCAATATATTACTACATATATCTGACCGAGGCAGACGAAAAAAAAGCTCGTTATGCCTGCAGCTTTCTGAATAAAATTTTCTATAACTGATTAGGATGGGTCCATTTACGTTATGAATAAAAGTACGCCAGCCAAAAACAAAGAATATAACAACGATCTCTTTGCGGATTGGGAGCAAGAACTGATCCTTCGTCATCAACTGCGGGCAGCTGCGACTAAAGATTGGAAGACGGCAATCGGCTCGGAAAAAGAATTGGAGATATTATGGCGGGCATTATATTTTTCAAGCCACAAAGATATCTTTTGGTCCATACTATTTGAAAATTTGCATCTCTCTCTGGTTTTAAACTGGCTAACTGCGGATGACAACAGGCTGGATCAATTCTTAGCCTATTTACCTTCCTATTTCGCAGATAAGAAACCTGAAAATAAAAGGCTGCAGCATTTAGTCAATCTTTTTGCTGAAAAATTTCTTGACCGTTTCAGAGCCATTGCTGCCATTTTCGATGCTGAAGCCTGTTCTTATTTAGTTTCCCGCAGCGCTAACCCGCAGTTCAGAATGCTTATGAATCAGCGGCTGCACTTTTTACAGGAAAAAAGAAGCACCTTTTTTTATGGCCTTGATGAACCAATTATGAGTACGTCTTTCCTATCACTGTATGGTGATAAAATCAAACTTCTGGAATATGGCCTGGAATTGCTGCAAGTTGATTTAGAGGAAAACTGCGGCCAGAATAATCGTTTTGATCTTAAAGTGGAAGCAGCCGAAACCTTCTTTCGCGCCGGCATGATTGCGGACAGTCTTGCGCTATTGATCGAAGCAGTCAGACATCAAGCAGCAGATCTCTCTGAAACCGTTACCAGTTCTAAAAACAAGCAATTTACCAGACTGCTGCGCAAAGTCGCTGCCAGCTATTGCTTGATTTACAAACCAGAGACTGCCGGATTTAGTTACAGCAAGATTCACCATGATCATTTTCCTCTACTGGAGCCTGATCAAGCCACTTTAAAATACTTTATTATTTTTGATATGATCAAATTGAGCAAGCAAGCCGAAAACATCTATCCTCTTTATCAGATAGCTTATGAAGCTGAGCTGATATCTGCTCTTCGTAATAACGAATATTTGCTTTTAAGTAAAGTTGATTTAGACCAAGGACTATCTTCCGAAAGGATCAACCAGATGAAAGCACTGGTGGAGCAAAAGCTGCCGTCGCTCCCTCATGAAGCCTTAATCACCATGCAATTGATGTATCTGCTCATGGAAAAAAATCTGGCAGATTCAGGACAATTGGCCGACTTCCTGCTTAGCAAAACGATATTGCTGTTTGATTGGGTGCCCAGTCCGCTGTTCCTCAATCATCGATTCCTGTCAGGTCTGGGCCCGTTGATAAAAAAAGAGCCCCGGGAGGAAGCGGAACGAATATTGGCAGAAGTTGAAACCTGTAGTAGTCGCGGCGGCATTGAGTTTGCTCAGAAGCTGGAACTATTAAAAATGAAAGATAATGCTTGGCTGCGTCAGATAACTGCCGGTAAATTTCTGGGGGTGCTGTAATGACGAAGGAAATCGAATCAGTTGCATATACACAATTGCTTGATATCATGCTTCTGGAATTGAGCAGACAAATTGAGGCCATGATACGACCACAAACAACTGTATCGGGTCTGGATAGTCTTGATGAATATATTCATGCTCTTAACGCCTTTTATTACCGAAGTTTTAAAGAACATTATTTTCCGCAATTTATAAACCTGATGGACATTGAAATTTCCATGCTGTTGAATCTGCGGCATCAGGAGGACAGGCTTGAGCAGGATATCATGACCAGTATGCAAAGATACGTAAAGCTTTACAACCAGGTAAAAACCATTCGGAACCTGCTTTTTAAATCAAGGCATGAAATCAATAATAAACTGATAGATGCTACCAGATATGAGGATAAAAGCAATACTGATTTTCTTCTGGCGGTCAAACAGCTAAAAGATAACCTGCAGTTATTCAGACATTTTACACTTGACCTGCTGCAGTTAACCGAAGATGAAGCCTTGATAAGATCATTGCAGCAAATTCCGGAACATGCTGCATTGGTGCAATTAGTGCTGAAAATGGATTTCGACCATCAAAGAGATTTGAAAGATGCCAATACCTTACTGACCCATTTTATTCTGCTGACAAGACTGCTGCAGGAAAACAGTCAGGAGTTTTGGAGTCATAGTGATAACAATAAAAACCTGCAAACCAGTCTTCGCCTGAACATAGACGAATATAGCAAAAAAGCGTCTCCGGCCTGGCAACGTTTTTATAAAAAATATATAAAGAATCAGTTATCTGTTTATATGCAATTGATCAGCCCAACCGCCAGACCTCTGGCCAAAAATAGTTTTATATTGACACAGGATTTGAAAGAATGGCTGGATGCCTGGGCTGTCTTACTGGAGCGAAGCATCTATTACAGAACCACCAATAATTTGATGATTCAGCATCTGGATACAGTTATGTCTTTGCCGGCAGATTATGCGCGTTTGCTTCATAATTGGGTAAATGGATGTGGCGAGGAAACCGACAGGCTGTATGATGATTTTGCCAAAGCCAGTGAACCAGATTTCACTTATTTTCACCAGCAAGCCACTTTAATTATTGAGAAATACCAGGACAAGCTCAGTACTTCGGACTGGAGAAAATCCTCGTCTGACAGCAGCCCCTTGCCGTTCTGGCAAAGTCGAGTGATGCTGGAGCTATCAAACCTGGCTTATCAGATGAACTTTTATCAGGAAAAACATTCTTATGCCAGACATGTAAGGGATCAGTATCTGGAAGTCGTAAATTTACTGGATCGTTACCTTAATCTTTTGGCAACCATCCGTTCAGATCTGGAAAGACTGATGGCGCCGCGAAATATCGCACGAGCCTGGAAAGATATCTATATAAAAATAGAACGCATCCCCTTGGAGACAGGCAAGGAATTTCCTGAAGAGTATCAGTTCTTATTGCCTGAAAATACTGAGCGCAAAAGCGATACTGAACTGCCATCCAATACAGTCCTATACGAAGAAGGCGACTTATTCGTTATCAAAGTTGCGGATCAAACAGCGTTTGAGTTACCTGTTGTTATACTGGCCAGGTAAGCCAAATAATTACTTGATATTAAACATTTCTTTTTATTCCAGCGGAAGTTAGGAAAGTATTTATGCAGACAGAAAAGACCTGGATCAAAACTTTATGTAATGCTTTTGCATTACCGGAGACTGAATGGCTGCCTCCGGCCGTTACAGATATGCTTTCTTATTTACTGGCAGATCCATCTCAGTTTCTTGAAGGTGATATCCTTTATTTAATGGTCGAAGAACAAATGACCTATGCACAATTGTTGACCATACTTTCAAACAAAGGCGAAATCATAGCAGAAAAGCCGGTCATCATGCAAAATTCAGCCAATTCCCTGGCGGAAGACGTAAGCTGTTTTTGGCAGGAACAGTTGGTTCCCTATGCTGCTGAATATGGCTTATATAATGATGGAGCATGGAATGTAGACCAGATCTTATTAAAAGCGGCTGATGATCATATCGATCTTGTCAGGAACATCCTCGATCAAGCAATGGTCCCCGTTTCATTTATCCCTGCTGTTGATCAGCAGGAAACCTCCAATAAATTCACGGCCGGTAATCATGCCAGGCAAGTTTTTCATTCGGTTCTTATCATCTGTCCCAAACATTTTTATATTGAAAAAAAATCAGCGGTTTTGGCGCCGAGCCCACTGGAACCAATTCCTTTTGCCAGTGAAAATCTGATCCTTAATATAAACCAGCGCTGCAAAATATTTTCCTTTCCCGCTGATTCTGAATACAATCTTTCTGACGATAAAAAATCACTGCAATGCAAAATATATGAGCAAGACTACATTGATCGAAAACCATCGATGGCAGCTGGTCTGTATTTATCTCTGGAACACAACAGTCAACTTCAGGATGCAGATAAGGTTATTGAACTCTATTTAAATTTAGCATGCAACTGCCTGGAAGTCGCTATTGTAACCCCTGATGCTGCTTTAGCAGACCGGGAAGATGTGCTGCAGGATTGGCAAAAACAGCAACAGCTCGGATATGATTTAATAAACCATTTACCTTTTATTGAGCCACAGTTGATAGCTGATTACGGCCAGTTTTTAAAAACGACACAACCGCTGATAAGTCAGGATATAAGTAAAGCAGTATACTTTAGAGCTGTAACTTTATTAAATATTTTATGCAGCAAGAAATAAAATTTTTATGGAGGAATTTTTATGTTATCCACATTTGCTCTTCATCCGGCTGCTGCCAAAAATTTGATTGCCCAGGCAGTGGTAAAACTTCCTGCCGTGCAGGCTGCTTATGAAAAGGGCCGGATTTTGATCGGCAGCGGCACCACAAATATTGATGTATTTGAACTGTTGACCGGCACGAAAATAGTAAAAAAAGAAGCCCACGTAGCTGGCGTGGTCACCCAAAAGGCAGCTTGTATCACTGACCCCGAAGACCGTTATGGCAGTTGGTGCATTGAAAACGGCCAATTGATAAAAGCAGATTGGCTGGAGTTTTTAAACAATTTTCAGGCAGGGGATGTTTTTATCAAAGGAGCGAATGCCCTCGACCCCATAGGCGATGTGGGTATTCTGACGGCTAATTCGATGGGGGGCACGATCGGCCAGGCCATTGGTATACTCCGCTCCCGCGGCATTACCCCTATAATACCGGTGGGTCTGGAAAAAATGATCCCCTCCTGTCGTGAAGCGGAAAAGGTGATGGGTATTTTTAAGGATGAATATAATTTAGGTATCAAAGTTGGATTTATGGCTCTATCCAATACTTATGCTATCACTGAAATCGAAGCTTTGAAAATACTGTTTGACATAAAGGCTGTGCCGGTGGCCGCAGGTGGAGTAGGAGGTATGGAAGGTTCCGTCATGCTAGCAGCGGATTGTGAATCTGAAGAACAGGGTAAAATCCTGCTGGATACTATCAAAAAATGCAACCAGATCGCTCCTTTAAAAATCAATAAAAGGAAGTGCTCGACCTGTGATTTCCCCTGTTATTTTGGCGGTAAAGGCCGGCAATGATCATTTGCCCCGCAGCCATGAGAACCAGGCGGTCTTGCCTTTGTCCTCCTGTTCGTTTTTCCACAACTGCAAAAACTGATCGATTTTTTCTTCCCTTTCCTGATTACGTTTATCAATTTTTTCTTCTAATTTAGCAATGCGCTGCTCCAGCTTTATATTTTGCTCGAGCAGTTCTGCATTTTGTTCAATGATTCTGGATCCGATATTCAACAGTTCACTGACTGACGTTCCTTCATTCCGAACTGCAACCTCGGTTATATCACTCTGTTCAGCACTTTCCAGCGCCATTTTTATGGCGGTGGTGTTCAGCCCCTTTTCTTTTAACTTAATAATCAACTTAAGCGTATCCATATCTGTTTCACTGTACAGCCGGTCACCGCGCTCATTTCTTTTGATGCGCAGGCCCAGGCTATTTTCCAGGTAGCGTAAAGTATGCTGCTCAGTTGCCAGGATTTCTGCTACTTCACTGATTTTGTAATAAATTTCTTTCATGCACTTGTCACCTTTCTGGAGGTCACTTCATAAATTGTTATCAGGTAATCAATAAAGGAATAATCCCTTACTGATTCAAGGATTTAGCTTTAACAACTTTTTATCAAGCAGTCAACCAAGGATCATTTCCATAAACTTAATACTCAACCTGATTACGAACTTTATTGTGAACCTTACTTTCCCTTTCCTTATTGCTCTATATTATATATATGAGCAAAACCGTCCTTAATAGGACGGTTCTTTTTTATTTTCTGAAATACTTTTAACATATCTGTAAAGTTAATTGTAAAACTGATCTGCTTTCGCTTCATAGATGAGACCAGATAAAAAAAGTGAAGGTCGAGGCACGAGCAAGCCCCGCGATTGAAACGTACATGGGTACGCTGACTGAGCGGGGCTTGTGTGGTAACAATGAGATTCGCTTTTTTTGACGGTCTGAGGCCGTCCTGCCGGACGGCCCTTTTCAGATTCTAATAATCAAAAGCTTCCAGCGGGATATCTAAAGCAGAACGATCTCCATCTTTAACTATTTCGGCAACTGCCCAGACATTAGGAACAACGTTTCTCAGATAGTATTTGGCAGACAATACTTTGCCGACATAGAAATTATAATCATAATGCTCCGGTCCAACTTCTTCAGCTTTTTTCGCAGCCAGCAGGGCCTGATCCAAGATGCAGCGTCCGGCATAGAGCTGTGAAGTAGCTGTAAGGATGCGGCGTGAATACAAGGGCATCATACCGAATTTCTTTTGACCGAAATAACCGCCAATGGCCATCTGAATTTCGGAGTAGGCATCCAGTGCTTTGCCCAGGTTGGCAAACTCTTTACCCAGCGTCAAATCAATGCCGCCTTCCGGTGCCTGAGCTGCTTGTGCAGCATCTTTGTTGGCTGCATAAAAATCTCTCATTTCCTGAATAAAGGCAGCAAATGCAGCACCCTTCTTCATCAGCCATTTACGACCGATCAGGTCTAAAGACTGAATGAAGTTGGTTCCTTCCCATATGGAATAGATCTTAACATCACGAGCGATTTGCGCAACCGGATATTCTTCGCAGTACCCGTATCCGCCATATGCCTGGATCGCTTCGCCGATGAGCCACCAGGCTTCATCAGTTGGATAAGCTTTGCAAAGCGGAGTGGCCATTTCGATCAAATCACTCGCTGCTTCACGTACAGCCGGATCAGGATCATGATGTCTGACATCCATGGCCATATAGACTTTGTACATCATCGCTCTTATTGCTTCTACATGAGCTTTCCCAAGCAATAATGTTCTTCTGATATCTTCGTGATTGATAATGGTGACCCGGTCACCTTTGGGATTGGTCAGCGGACGCCCCTGGATACGGTCCTTGCAATATTCCCGTGCATTATAAAATGCATTGGCCAAGCAGGAAAGTCCAGCATGTCCGGTTTCCATCCGGGCTTCATTCATCATCTGGAACATCTGGGCCATGCCTTCGCCTTTGCCTTCGT
>CAZNPR010000005.1:0-2857 GCA_964574965.1 uncultured Syntrophomonas sp.
CCATCGAAGAACTAAGAGGAGTAACCTTACCGCAGATTTTAAGCTGGGATGTAGTAGACAGAGAGACCAAAGCCGTATCCATCGTAAACAGCGAAAAATGTACCGGATGTAAAATATGCCCGAACTGGTGCTTCTATGATGCGATCAGTCTCGATGATGACGGCATAGCCAGCATTGACGGCACAAAATGTGACGGCTGCGGCTTATGTGCAGCATTATGCCCGGACGATGCAATCTATATGCAGGGCCCGAAACCTATTTTCCTGGGAGACTTTAACTAATTTCCATCACTGGTTCTGTAGAAATAGAAAATGCGAGGTGAAAGAGATTGCAGGAACAAATTTTCTTGAGACCTACCAGTCTTGCGGCGGCGCTGGATTATTATGCGCAATATCCGGAAGCTACATTATGGGCTGGAGGCACTGACTTAGTTGTTAAACTTGAGCACAAAAGACTCAAGGTTTCACAAGTGCTTGATTTAACCAATATCCCGGAATTGAATTTTATTGAAGATGCCGGGGATGAGGTCCATATCGGCGCATTGACCAGTATTTATGACATTCAAATTTCACCGCTGATCAAGAAGGAATTTCCTTTACTGGCCCAGGCAGCTCTGGTTTTAGGCTCCTGGCAGGTAAGGACACTGGCTACCCTGGGCGGGAATATAGTTACCGCTGCTCCATCAGCGGAAACCGCTTGTCCTATTTTGGTTTTAGGCGGAAGTGTGGTTATTGCAGGTAAAAACGGGGAAAGAAAGGTAGCGGCGGAGCAATTCTTTAAGGGACCCGGGCAAACAGATCTGCAGTCCGGAGAAATCGTCAAAGAGATCCAACTGCCCAAATTGCAAGCCGGCTATCAGACCATCTACCTGAAAGAAAGACTGAGACGCTCCATGGATATCGCTTTGGCTAATGTAGCCTGTGTGATTAAACTGGAGGGCGACAAAGTGGAAGATGTGCATATAGGATTGGGAGCCGTAGCTCCGGTACCGATGCGGGCAGTAAAAACCGAAGAAGTATTAAAGGGTCAGGTCATGAGCAATGAGCTTATTCATCATGCAGCAATGGCGGCTATGAATGAATGTACACCGATCACTGATATACGTGCTACTGCTGAATACCGCAGACATTTGATCCACGTAATGATCGAAAGAGCCTTAGAAGCCCTGTGGAAGGCAGGTGTAGAATAAATGAAACAACCTTTATCTATTATTGTAAATGGAGATAAATACGATGTAATGGTAAGACCCTTGACAAAATTGGTCGATGTGCTCCGTGATAATCTTCTGATCACCGGAACTAAAAAAGGTTGTGCTGAAGGTGAATGCGGAGCCTGCACCATTATTATGGACGGGCGCCCGGTAAGTTCTTGTCTGGTATTGGCTCTTCAGGCTGATGGAAAAGAGATTACCACCATTGAAGGACTTGAGCAGGAAGACGGCACATTGGATCCGATTCAGGAAAGCTTTATGAACAGTGCAGCTATTCAATGCGGATATTGCAGCCCTGGTATGATGATGATGGGCAAAGCACTGCTTAAAATCAACCCAAATCCCACCGAGGCAGAGATAAGAGACGCACTTTCGGGCAACCTTTGCCGTTGTACCGGCTATCAGCAGATCGTCGACGCAGTCAAGGATGCCGCCGAAAAACTGCAGGGAGGTGAGTAACGTGGCAGAAAAGAGAGAGTTCAGTACAATAGGCAAATCTGTGACCGCAATCGGCGCATGGGAAAAGGCTACCGGAAGAGCTGAGTACGTACCAGATATGAAATTACCCGGTATGTTGATCGGGAAGTTGCTGCGCAGCCCTTATGCTCACGCACGGATCATAAACATCGATACCAGCAAAGCCGAGGCACTGGAAGGAGTCAAGGCAGTTGTTACCATCAAGGACACTCCACAGGTAACTTTTGGGCCGATGGGAACCAATGAAGATTGGTATATTTTTGCCAAGGATAAAGTCCGCTTTGTCGGGGATGAAGTAGCAGCCGTCGCAGCCGTAGATGAAGAAACCGCTGCTGCCGCCCTTGAATTAATTGAAGTCATCTATGAAGAACTGCCCGCTGTATTCGATATGGAAGAAGCCATCAAGGAAGGCGCTCCAGTCATCAATGAAAAATGGGCAGATAATATTGCTTCCCAGAAGCACTTTGGGCAGGGAGATGTTGAGGCCGGTTTTGCTGAAGCAGATTTGATCGTAGAAGAAGAGTTTTACACCAATGAAGTCTATCAGGCTTACATGGAGACCATGTGTGCTCTGGTCCGACCTGAAAAGGATAACCGCCTGACTATGTATGTACCGATTCAGATCACCAACAAGGCTCGTCAGGTATACGGCAAGGCTTTGGGTATATCTCCTGAAGATATCCGCATCATCAAGCCCTTTATGGGGGGCGGCTTTGGAGCCAAATTCGAGACCAACCTCCATCTGGCTTGTGCAGTACTGGCTATGAAGACCAAGCGACCGGTCAAAATGATCAATGACCGCGAGGAAGACTTTGCAGCCGGCAATCCCCGTGTACCCATCAAATACCGTGTTAAAATGGGCTTTAAGCAAGATGGGACCTGTACCGCCAAATATATGCATCTGATTGGCAATAATGGCTGCAGAACCGTTTACGGTCCGGCCATCATGAGCACTGCCTGCTATAGAATCGATTCTCTGTATAAATTCCCCAATGTCAAAGTGGATGGCTATCTGGCTTATACCAATACAGTCCCAACTGGATGTTTTCGGGGATTCGGCAATGCCCAGTCCGTATTCATGATCGAGCGAATGATGGATATAGCAGCTGACAAACTGGGAATTAAACCGGAAGATATCAGAAGAGTCAATGCTATGACGCCTAATTTCAC
>CAZNPR010000005.1:2957-11328 GCA_964574965.1 uncultured Syntrophomonas sp.
TTTAACCATGCCGGTTCCTGCATTGTCGGTAATGGGTATTACAGGACTGGTGATCCCATGCCGGATCCCAAAACCAGTTACGGCAATGTTTCCCCGGCTTATATTTTTGGCTGTCATATAGCAGAAGTAGAAATCGATGTTGAAACCGGACATGTAGAGGTGATCAACTATTGGGCCGCTCACGATTCCGGCATTCCCATCAATCCGACCCTTCTAAGAGGGCAGGTCGAAGGCGGCATCGGAATGGGCTTAGGCTGGGCACTATGGGAAGACATGATCATCAAAAACGGTAAGGTCATGAACGCCGGATTCCTGGATTACCGTATTCCCGGACCAGTAGATATGCCTCGTATGCATACCTATTTTATTGAAACAGATGAACCCAATGGTCCTTTCGGAGCCAAAGGAATAGGGGAATGTGCGATCAATCCAGTTGCACCTGCTATCGTCAATGCGATCTGTAATGCGACCGGTGTGCAATTTAATGAATTGCCGGTAACCTCTGAAAAAGTTCTAGCAGCCCTGCAGAGTAAGGGAATTAAGTAAATAAAGCCTGATTCGCTTAAGTTTGCGGCTGGCTAAATCTAGAAAAGAAGGAGGTGACAAAAATGCCGAAACCGGAACTCGAAATATTTGATCCCGATCTAACCATTCCCTGGCGCCAGGTAGAAGGTGCTCAGGAAGGTATCATTGAAAAAATTCTCAGCCTTGATCCGGATACTGGTTCTTACACCAGACTGCTCAAGTTTCCTCCGGGTATGGTAACCACAGAAACTTTAACCCATGATTTTTGGGAGGAAGTATATGTACTGGAGGGTACCTTGATCGACCTGAAGAAAGAGCTGACTTTTATCAAAGGGATGTATGCCTGCCGTCCCCCTGGAATGCTTCATGGACCATACAGCATTCCGTTTGGCTGTATGACGCTGGAAATACGCACTTTTGAGAAGTAAGGGAAAACCCCAAAATGCAAATCTCCGTATTCGTCACAGAAGTTGGGGCAACACTTGGAACAGAAAGCAGCAGGAAGAATTATCACGTTGATAAAAATATCGTCAAATTGATAATAAGATGATAAATTAACAGAAAATTTAATAGTGATAATTCTACCTGCAAGGCTTTTTCTTGATTATTGAGTTTGGAAGAATGTAAGATCGAACGTGGCACATAAATTGCAAATAATTGTAACAGACATCGAAAGACTCTAGCCCCAACTGATAATAATCGCATAAGGAGATAACCATAACGGAAACTGAATTCCCCAAAAACGTTAAAGATGAATATCAATTGGAATAATTTTTACCGTTGTAAAGGAACTGAAAGTACGTTATTATCCTTATGGTTGGAAGGAGGAATAC
The DNA here is from genome assembly GCA_964574965.1 of uncultured Syntrophomonas sp. Taxonomy (GTDB): domain Bacteria; phylum Bacillota; class Syntrophomonadia; order Syntrophomonadales; family Syntrophomonadaceae; genus UBA1368. The sequence continues at coordinate 4,316 of CAZNPR010000005.1, forward strand.
GTCGAAGATCATAGCAAAATATATTTACTAACTGGGACATGCCTTGCAGATAGTATGGTGTTCGGGAAAGTAATAGTTAAGTACTATCTCGACCATGAAAAGTTCGAAGCAACAGATCTCATTCATCAAAAAGGGAGGAATAAGTTTGAGGATACACACTTATGAAAAAGGCCCCGGTTTTGCATCATCTCTTAAAGACTTGCCATCGACGATTACCGGATCAGCAATTGGGATAGCTCTGGTTTCCACCATATTCGGAACCAGTATTGACTTTTTATTCATTGAAGTAGCCAATCAGGCTAATTGGCCGGCTGACTACCTGGCAGGATTTTTATTCGCAGCTCATTTCTTTGCAGGAATCCTGGGCTGGATCCTGACATTCTATTACAAGCAACCAATCGTAGGTGCCACTTCCATCCCGGGCTTTATATTCTGGGGTATGGGCGCTCTGAATTTTACACTGCCTGAACTATATGGCGCAGCTGTATTCGCTGGAATATTGGTACTTTTATTGGGTATCACCGGAAGCATCGAATATGTCATGGAGCGTTTGCCGATCCCTGTTGTTATGGGGATGACCGCTGGATGTTTGATGCCGATGTGTACCGCTATCCCCGGCGCTGTTGTAACAGCACCAATCATAGCCGGCTCGGCCTTTGTTGGTTATGTAGTCTGCAAACGCTGGGTAAAATGGATGCCTGAAACAATTGGCGCTCTGATCGTTGGAGTCGTCGCTTTTGCCATCGTTGGCACACCAGATTTCTCAGGTATTGAGTGGAGCCTCATGGGCCCGATGTTTGCTATGCCGGCATTCAATATGTCAGCTTGCTTATCCCTTGGTTTTCCGCTGGCAGTATTAGTAGTCGGCGCAGAAAATGCACAGGCTATCGGCGGAATGCAAGGCTTAGGATATGATGTTCCGATAACTGCTATGACTAATTACAGTGGTGTTATGGGTATATTAGGTGCCTTTGTTTGCGCTCACAACATTAATATAGCCGGTCCGATGACCCTGATTTGTGCCGGCCCCAATGCTCATCCCGATATGGACAAGAGATACGGCGCTGCTTTCCTGAATGGATTGTTCTATGGCGTGATTGGGTTCATTGTTCTTCCGATGATATCATTCCTGAATGCTATCCCGGCAGCGTTGGTTACGATCATCGCAGGTTTCGCTCTGGTAGACTGTGTCGCAGAATGCCTGCAAGATACCTTTAAGAGCGGTAAGTTCCTGACGGGCGGTTTCTTCGCCCTGATCATCGCAATGGCCAACAATACTATTTTCCACATTGATGCCCCCTTCTGGGCGCTCGTGATAGGTTGGCTGATCAGCTACATCATTGATCATGAAGATTATGTTGATTTTGTTAAGAAGGTTGCTGCTGGTGAAGATGTAAAGGCCGAATTCAACGCTTTGGTAGACTAAGCGGTCTGTTGCTGGTAAAAATAGTTTTGAGGGATGGTCTTCTCCTTAACGGGAGAAGATGATCCCTCCCTTTAACCAGCAGGTATCTGCAATTAGAAATGAGGTGGATCTAGTGTTTGAAAATCTGGGCAGAGGCAGAGGAAAGGGATTATTGTCCTGGCCTAGCTTGAAAAAATTATTTATTATTTTAGCTCTGATGGGCATATTGACCTGGATAGAGTTGAAAGTCCTTACCTTGTTATTTAGTTAATATAATATTTGCAAGATATCATGCTGGGGATCTCATGATAAGTATGTAAGTATGAATATAGTATAAAAATAACTTATTTTAATTTAAAAATAAGTTATTTTAAAAAGAAAAATAAGTAGCTATTTATTAGGAATGTTTTGTAGTATTTGTGGCAATAAAGAAGGAAGTGAGATTTTTGGCATTTCAAGAAATTAAATTTAATGTAAATGGCCGTCTCAACAAAGTTTTAGTGGATCCAAACCGCACTTTACTGAGTGTTTTAAGAGATGACCTCAGGCTGACCGGTACCAAAGAAGGCTGTAACGAAGGTGTCTGCGGCAGTTGTGTTGTATTGATCGATGGAAAACCTACCACTTCTTGTAAACTCCCCATTACAAAAGTTCAGGGGAAAGATGTACTGACCATTGAAGGTGTTGGCACCAGGGACAACCCGGATATTATTCAAAGAGCATTTGTGGCAGTTGGAGCAGCGCAGTGCGGTTATTGTACGCCGGGCATGATCCTGACTGCTAAAGCTATCCTGGACAAGAATCCTAATCCTACCAGAGATGAAGTACGCCGTGGGATAAAACTGAATCTGTGTCGTTGTACCGGTTATAAAAAAATCATTGACGCGATCCTGCTGGCTGCGGAAGCCAGAAAAGATTCTGCTGTGATAAAAGAGATCGATATAAAGGATATGCGCCTGGGCGGACGTATTCCGCAATTAAACTCCTGGGAAAAGGTGACTGGGTCCTTGCGCTTTGCTCCGGATATTTATTTGGAGGATATGTGTTATGCCAAAGTACTGCGCAGCCCCCATTACCATGCCAATATATTGAATATTGACAGCAGTGAGGCAGAAGCAATGCATGGTGTAGTATGTGTTGCCACCGCCAAAGACTTAAAAGGCCCTAACCGGGTAAAATATATTGTTCAGGATTACCGGGTAATAGCTGACAACAAAGTACGCTATTTTGGTGAACCGGTAGCTATTGTGGTAGCCCGGACTGAAGCTTTGGCAGAAAAAGCACTGGAGAAAATCAAAGTAGAATATGAAGTGCTGCCGTCTGTAATAGACGTGTTCGAAGCCCAAAAATCAGATGCCCCTCAAGTCCAGGATGATGATTATCCCGGCAACCTGTTATGGAAGCAAAATCTGGTTAAAGGCAATACCGAGGAAGGCTTTAAACAAGCTGATATTATAGAAGAATGCGTATATACAACCCCCGGCAATATTCATGGTTACGTAGAACCCGATTGCGGTGTAGGCTACTATGATGATGATGGAAGACTAGTAATTTGGGCCTGTGGTCAGGCTCCGCATTATCATCGTGATGAGGTAGCCCGGGTACTGGGTCTGGGAACTGATGAAGTCCGGATAGTTGAGGATGGAACCGGCGGCGGTTTCGGCGCCCGTATCGATCCCATGATGCAGGTGCTCTTAGGCTTGGCCGTTTATAAAGCCAAAGTTCCTGTAAAACTTAAATTTACGGGCGAAGAGAATTTCATCGGCGAATGCAAGCGGCATCCCTATTGGATTAAATTAAAAACCGGCGTCACCAAGGACGGAAAGATCGTTGCCCATGAGTGTGAAATGATAGGCAATTCCGGACCCTATGCTCTGGCCAGCCCGGGTGTTTTAATGCGCGCCATTGTTCACTCCTATGGTCCTTACGAAATCCCAAATCTCGATTGTCGCGGCAAAATGATTCTTACCAATATTACACCATCTTCAGCCATGCGCGGATTTGGTGTTTCACAAATGTGTTATGCCGTTGAGACACAGATCAATAAATTGTGCGATAAACTGGGTATGTCAGTATTTGATTTTGCCAAACTGAACGGATTCAGGCAGGGCACCGTAACCGGTACCGGACAGCTGCTGGAGGATAATCCGGGCTACCGGGAAGTTATCGAAGCGGTTGAAGAATATTGGAATAACCGTGAACATGAGACAGCACCGGAGAAATTAGCACAGTTACCGCCACATATCAAACGCGGCAAAGGATTTGCCACCACATGGTACGGTATCGGCAAAACCGGTCTGCTGAATCTTTCCCGTTGTAATGTTGAAATCCTGCCTAATGGTATGCTGTCAGTAAAAGAAGGTGCTTCAGATATCGGTCAGGGCGTAACTACAACGGTTGCCCTTATTGCAGCGGAAGCAATGAATATTACCCTCGACAAGGTCAAAATGTTGACGGCTGACTCCATGCTGTGTCCTGATTCTGACCTTACCTGTGCCAGCAAGCACACTTTCTATACCGGCAATGCAACCGTAAAAGCCTGCAATATGCTGAAAGAGAAAATGTTTGCTGCTGCTGCGGAAGAATTAGGAGTACCCGCTGATCAGCTGGACACCAAAGACTTTATTATATTTGTTAAGGACCAGCCGGAAAAATCGGTACCAGCAGTTCATTTACTTGAACATGGAGTTGAACTGAAGGCCGAAGGTGAATTCAAGATCGACCTGGATCTACTGGATCCGTTAACCGGGCAAGGTACATTATATGCAGTTTCTACTTACGGCGCCACGGCTCTGGAAGTAGAAGTAAACACTCAGACCGGTAAAGTAGAAGTGCTTAACACGGCTTGTGCCTTCCAGTGCGGCAAGGCTATCAACCGCCTGACCATGGAAGGACAGATTGAAGGCGGTGTAGGGATGGGCGTCGGTTATGGATTACTGGAAGAATATATTACCGGCAAGACCCTGAGCTATAAAGATTATAAACTGCCCAGATCTACTGATGTACCTCTGGATATTACCTCCTTCGTGGTTGAGATCCCACAGGGTCCCGGACCGTTTGGAGCAATTGGTATGGGCGAAGCTGCGCACTTCCCGATGGCTCCGGCTATTATTGCAGCCATCCATGATGCCTGCGGTGTATGGATCAACGATATACCAGCCAATCCGGAAAGAGTTTTGGCAGCCCTACAAGCAAAGAAATAGAAACTTTTTTTCATGTGGGTTCGGGCTGTTTAATTTCACTCAGCCCGGACCCAATTTTAAATTTAAGCTGTGAAATCGGGGTGAGAATAATGATAAAAGAGTATATAAAAGCACAAAACGTAGCAGAAGCTGTACAGGCTTTGAATAACCATCTCCCCTGGGGCAGGATCATAGCGGGAGGGACCGATATCCTGTCCAAAACTGCCACAACCCGCTATCAAGCGGATAAGCCATACGTTTATATAGATATCAAAGGGATAAGTGAATTTAGACAAATTCGCAGAGATGATGACTGGTTGATCATAGGGCCGGTCGTTACTTTGCATGAACTGATAGATAACCACATCATTGCCGCAGATTTCCCGGCCCTGACGGAAGCTGCTTCACAAGTCGGCTCTTATGAAATCAGAAACCGTGCTACCGTAGGCGGAAATATTGGCAGCAAGAGTGCCAATGCAGATCTACTGGTACCGCTGATCGGAATAGGAGCGGTCATAGAGGTGTGTGATATCGAAGGCCGGCGGGAAATGCTGCTGGATGAGCTCCTGGGGTCAGGGCTGACAAAACTGGGCAGGCGTATGATCATCACCGCCATAAAGATCCCGGTGAGGAAAATGATTTCCTACGGGTACCGGCGCTGGACCAGGGAAAGTATGGGACGTGCTTTTCTCAGCACCGTGGTTTTCATTACCCAGGAAGAACAGGCGGAATCCGTAAAGGTGACGGTAACGGCTGGAGGAACTGGCTTATGGCCGCGCCGCGGCGAAGCAATTCTGACTAAAGCTGATGTATGTGAGAGCCAGTCCGAGTATGGGTTAATCAAACCACTCAATGCAAGGCTGGATCAGTCAATTTCCTGTTCCGAAGCATATCAACAGCAATTGCTGGAAGTATTGATAGATGAAGCTTTTATTATAGCAGGCAAGGAGATAATACAATGAAAAGTCAGATCCATTTAATGATTAACGGATATCACTGGGATGGTGAAGTAAATAATGACCGAACCCTGTTGGATTTATTGCGTGACAATCTGGGCCTGACTGGAGCCAAACAAGGTTGTGACGGGGGCGAGTGCGGAGCCTGTGTGGTATTGCTCAATGGGCAGCCGGTCAATTCCTGCCTGATCCTTGCGGCAGAACTCGACGGGGACGTTGTGACGACGATAGAGGGACTGGCAGACGATGAATCCCGCATCATTCAGGAATCTTATATTGCCTCAGGAGCGATCCAATGCGGATTTTGTGCACCAGGCATGGTTGTAGCAACCAAAGGCCTATTGGATGAAAAGCCCAACCCGACCAAGGAAGACGTCGATGCGGCGATGGTCGGGCATTTGTGCCGCTGTACCGGATATCTGCGTACTTATGAGGCAATACAAAATGCTGCCCGCCGTATTCAACAGCATCGGCAGAACACGAATCTGGCCTGAGGAGGTGAACTGGTTTGAATAATAATTTGATTGGACAGAATATCCCCATGATCGATGGGTTTGACAAAGTTTCAGGGAAACTAAGCTTTACAGCTGATATGCTTCTGCCTGGCATGCTGTACGGTAAGGTTCTGCGCAGTCCTCATGCCCACGCCCGAATCCTGAACATCGATGCCAGCAAGGCAAGAAATTACCCGGGAGTAAAGGCTGTCATTACAGGAAGGGACAGGGTATTTCCCCAATATGGTGTAGCAGGTCAAAAGATTCTGGATGAGCAGCTTTTAGCCGGAGAAAAGGTTCGATTTATCGGTGATGAAGTAGCCCTGGTAGCAGCTGTTGATGTGGATAGTGCAGCCCGAGCCCTGGATCTGATCGATGTAGAATACGAACCGCTGCCGGCATTATATGATCCCCTGGAAGCGATGGAATCACCGGTGCTGATCCATGAAGATCAAAGTTCCAATGTACCGTATAAAATCGATTTTACCAGGGGGGACATCGAACAGGGATTCAACGAAGCAGCAGTTATCGTTGAAGATAAATTTATCAGTCCCCTCCATTATCAAGGTTATCTTGAGCCCCACGCCGCGATCTCAGATTGTGATGCCAGCGGACGTGTATGTCTTTGGATCCCCATGCAATCTCCGACTTTAGGTCGGGGAACCTATGCCAACGCGCTGGGGATCGGAGAAGATCAGCTCCGTATCATACAAATGCCTATAGGCGGTTCTTTCGGCGGTAAGCTGGAATATAAGCTGCATGCACTTTGTGCCTTGCTGGCACAGGTTGCCGGCCGCCCGGTCAAAATGGTGAACACCCGGGAAGAAGATTTTCAGGTCGGACTGCCCCGGGTCCCCATGTATATCCAAATGAAACTGGGCGTACGCAAAGACGGTACCCTGGCTGCCAAACAAACTGAAATCGTGGCTGATAATGGGGCCTATATAAACTATGGACATGCCATCATGCTGAGTGC
>CAZNPR010000005.1:11428-18343 GCA_964574965.1 uncultured Syntrophomonas sp.
TGGGAACTTTTGGTGATCGGGCCACAACACTGGGCGGTAATGCAGTTCGCCTGGCGGCCATCGATGCCCGTAATAAGTTGATCGCGATAGCGGCGGAAAAACTAGAAGCTGAGCCGGACGATCTATTTATCAGCAATGGATTCTGCTGCAGTAAATCGAATCCAAATAAGAAAATGGCAGTGGACGAAATCGCCAAACAAGCCTACTATCGGATGACGGGTGGAGTTATTACCGGATATGGCAGTTACGCACCACCTGATGTCAGTGTAGTTGACCCAAAAACCAAGTACGGAAATATTTCGGCAGCTTATCCTTTTGTAGCGCAGATTTCGGAAGTGGAAGTTGACCGTTTGACCGGCAAAGTAAAAATTCTTAATCTGGTTACGGCACATGACGTGGGTAAAACCATTAACCCTTTGCTGGCCGAGGGGCAGGTTCAGGGTGCCATAGCCCAGGGTATCGGTTTTACATTAATGGAAGACATGGGCGTTAAAAAGGGGCTGATCGTCAATCGCAGCTTTGAACGCTACAATATGCCCAGAATTACTGATATGGCTCCTTTAACCAGTATTTTTGTAGAAACCAATGATCCGAATGGCCCCTATGGAGCAAAAGGGCTGGGTGAGCCTGCTTTTACAGGTATCCCGCCTTCAATTGCCAATGCCATTTATGACGCGGTAGGTGTCAGGATCAAGGAACTCCCTATTACTCCGGAAAAAATATTAAGAGCGTTAAAAGCAAAGGAGGAGGAAGAGAAGAAGCAGTGTTCTTAAACTACCATTGAACATTTTTTACAGTAAACGGAATGAATAACAAGGATAATACCATAAGTTATGGTCAGGCTTTTAGCCAGGCTCAACATGAGCAGTGGGTTCACCGCGGGACTTCGATCGGGTTGTTTTGTTCCGTAATGTTGAGGAGGATCTAGTATGTCATTAAGTGGTTGGATAAAAAGCGTAAATGAAGATCCAAAAGCGCGGGTTGAGGCTTTAGCGATCGGCTCCAATTCAGTATTGGTCATAGGGAAGTTTCTGACCGGTGTGCTTACAGGATCAGTTGGTATCATAGCGGAAGCTATCCATTCCAGTATTGATTTGGTCTCATCACTGATAGCATTTACATCCGTACGGATATCTGGCCGTCCGGCTGATAAGGATCACCGTTATGGGCATGGAAAAGCTGAAAATATTGCTGGCACCATTGAAGCTGCGCTTATATTTGTGGCAGCAATTATGATTCTGGAACAGGCATACAAAAGAATTATAAGCGGGGGAGAAGTAGAGAATGCTTTCCTGGGTGTAGCGGTAATGACAGTAGCTACTTTTGTAAATTTCATCGTTTCCAAAATACTGCTTAAAAATGGCAAAAAATTGGAATCGGTAGCTCTTGAAGCAGACGGGATGCATTTACTGACCGATGTATATACATCACTGGGAGTTTTAGTTGGAATGCTGGCGATATGGATCACCGGGATCAATATTATTGACCCCATCATAGCCATATGTGTTGGCCTGATCATCATCAAAGCAGCTTATGAAATCGGCTCAAAAGCGCTGCTTCCTTTAATGGATAAATCCTTGTCCCGCAAAGAGGAAGAAACCATAAAGCAAGCCATAGAGCAGTCTGATTTTAACGGCGCTGGACTGGTCAGTTTTCATGAGTTGAGAACACGCAGATCCGGCTCAGATCGTTTTGTTGATTTACATGTAGTGGTCAAACACGATCTAAACATAACGGAAGTGCATCAGATATGTGATCAGGTGGAAGAGGGACTGATTCAATGTCTGCCTTCCATGAATGTTATCGTACATGCTGAGCCATGCCAGCCAGAGGACTGCAAGGAGTGCCGGGTCAATTGCTGTAAGAAGGAAGTAGAAGTACAACGCAAGCAGGCATAAGTAAACTATTAAACATACGACTGCAAAGAATAAGGGGCTTGTCAAAATTTTAGACAAAGCCCCTTTGTTTGTGGTTTGATTTAGAAAATAAAAAAAATACCACCCTCTTATACTGTGCTGATTATTCATCCAGTATAAGAGGAATAGTATTTTAGGGGGGCAAATTTAACCTCTGATCACTCGGGGAGTAATCATCTGGTGGACTGGACAAATCGAGACAGGATTCTGGTAGACTGAGCCCACAAAGGCCTGGCAGTATTTGCGCAGATCGGCCATGTTTACCACTTCGTCAACAAAGCCTTTCTTCGCACAGTAGTCTGGTCTCGATTTATCATAATATTGTTTGATCATGTCATTCATTTTATCTATGGTTGCATCCAACGGTTTCCCGGCATCTTTATCCTTGACCAACCTGCGCGAATAAGAAGCGGCGGCTGCCGTTTCCCCATGCATAACATAGATTTCAGTGCAAGCTGTTCCAAGGGTAAATGCATTATTGTTATTGGCATTTGGTCCGCCCATTACGTAGTGTGCGGCTGCCGTGCCTTTTCTCAATACCAGCAGCATCATTGGCAGATCCGTGGATTCAATGGAATAAATCAGAGATTGCCCTAAACCCAAGAGTTCGGCTTTCTCTGCAATATCTCCCACGTCAATGCCCGAAGTATCCTGGACCCAGACTACGGGAATACGGTCACGTCCACAGAAGGTCACAAATTCGCTCATCTTAATCAGGCCTTGACGATACAGTTTACCGCCAATACCCATATACTGGTCAGTATATTCAGGATAATTCGGGCCTAAAATACCCTGGTTGTTTCCGATAAACCCGCAAAGGTATCCGTCGATCTTGGCCAGCCCGCAATAAATATCGGGGCCATAGTCGGGCCGATACTCAAGATGTTCGCTGTTGTCAAATATTCTGGCCAGTACTTCCTGCAGCTTGTAACCTCTCTTTTGATTGAAAGGTACTAAACTATACAGGTCATCAACTGGGAATTTGGGCTCAGCCGGATCGGCCACCCTGAAGAAATCCGGGTTATATGACGGCATATCGCGCATGTAGTCTTTTATGCGATCCAATACGCCCTCTTCTGTATCGCAAACTTCACGGAAGAACCCGGTATCATCATGGTGGATCTCAACTCTTCCCGGAGGGGCAGATTTTAATCCGCGCGTAGCACCGATCAGTGCTTCCGCTGCTTCTTCATCGACAAAACCTTTGGGGTTCATGCCACCGACGATACCTGCACCACCTACAGCGATATTGGCATCTTTATGTGCAATAAGGATAGTCGGGCTAATACCATGGTAACCTCCGCCGGCCGGGTTGGTTCCGTAGATGCCGACAATTACTGGTATACCTAACTGATTGAGTTCGGAATGACGATAGAATGGTGTGCCATTCCCGCGGCGGTTGGCGTAAACTTCTTCCTGTTCCATCAATTTTACTCCGGAACAATTCAATACCCATACCAGGGGTATATTCAGGCGTTTGGCCAGATCAGTTACCCGCAGGATATTATCTGCTTGTCCGGGGATCCAGGCACCAGCCATGATTTTATTGTTGGAGGCAATGATCACTGCCCATTTGCCGGCGATTTTTCCTAAACCGTCAATAACTCCAGTTGTACCTTCTTCATTCAACTGCGGATCATAGATGGTATGCAGAGGGCACCAGGTACCGGGATCGACCAGGTACTCCAGACGCTGCCATGCGGTCCATTCACCTTTTTTATTCATTTCTTCCGTTGCTTTGCCGGCATTTTTAACTCGCTCAACTTCGGCAGCGACCCCTGCTTCTACTTTTTTAATATCATCTACATTGTCCTGAGCGATTCTGCTCAGTGCTTTGCCGAGTCCCGGCATTTCTTTGAAATATGGATGTAAAGGATGTCCATAGGTTCCCAAATAGATCTCTCCTTTCAGTTGGTTTCGTTTTCCGCTTATCAATTCGCCAGATGACTATTACCGATTGGGCTGTAAACCCATTTCAATTTTGGCAACGATCTGGGAGTGGATATTGGATGTTCCCTCTAAAGTCTCAAATTGTTTTGCATCACGCAGCCATCTGCCGCAGGGATATTCAGTGGAATAACCATAAGAACCGTAAATTTTCATCGCCATATTGGCAGCATTGACGGCTGCATGACATCCAGTCAGCTTGGCCATCGAAGTAGCCTGTTGACTGGGCATATTATTGTCCTTCAGCCAGGCTGCATGATAAACCAGGTATTTAGCAGCTTCATCTTCCAGCTTCATGTCGCAGATCTGCTGCTGGATCATCTGGTATTCACCAATGGGTTTACCAAACTGAGTGCGTTCCATCGCATATTTTGCTGCTCCTTCGGTACAGGCTGCAGACAGAGCTGCCGAACCGGTAGCGCAGCCCATGCGGGTGTTATTCAACTGCCACATGCAAATTTTAAAGCCCTGATTAAGCGGCCCCAAAAGATTTTCTTTGGGAACGACTGCGTTTTCAAAGACCAATTCTGAAGTAGGTGCAGGCCACATTCCCACTTTCGTGTGGATCGGGATCCTGGTTACTCCAGGGGTAGTGTTGTAGTCGATTATGAAACAGGATAATCCTTTGGCTCCTGCTCCTTTAGTGGTGACTGCATACAGCAATCCCGTATCACTGGTATGCCCGCCGGAGATCCACATCTTGGAACCGTTGATCAGCCAGTGATCCCCTTTATCTTCTGCAAAACATTTCATGCTGCCGACATCAGAGCCGGAGTTTGCTTCAGTAATGGCGAAACTGCCGACTGCTGAACCGTCTACCAGACCAGGGATGAATTGTTGCTTTTGCTCTTCAGTGCCATATTCATTGATGGTCATAGCCGGTCCCCAGCAGTTGCCGCTGATGCTGAGCCGCCAGGAAGTATGCACTTTGGCGATTTCATATAATGCCAAAACACCTTCCATCCAGCCCATACCATTTCCGCCGTATTCCTCCGGTATATTCCAGCCCAGGAGGCCTAACTCGCCCATCTTGGTCAATATTTCTCTGCGATAGTAGTGATTTTCTTCATCTTGATCCACATAGGGCGCGATTTCTTTTTCCGCAAAACTGCGTGCCATATCCTGGACCATTCTTTGTTCATCAGTTAAACCAAAATCCATTTTGGGTACCCCCTTAGTTTATATATAGCTTCTCCCCTTGATGGATGAGAAGCTAATAATTGATTTTATATGATACGGCTTGCATTAAGTACGAGCCTGACAAAAGTGTTAATCTCTCTGCTGACTGCAGCTAGGGTTTTATAAACAAATCATTGATAGAACATTTTATTTTCGTAGGATGACTACTTGGACTCTTTCTTATCGTCACCCGGGAAAACTACGAATAAAAGCTTTACAGCCAGCATGAAAAGAATGATAACCCCGAACATAGTTGGCAAGCCAATGGCCATTACTTGTAAGGCCTGTGCTACAGATGATGACATTTTTCTTTCCTCCTTGCTACATGCCCAGCATGGAACCAACCACCGCCAGGATCACACCACCGGCTATAATTGAACCGATTTGTCCTGATGCATTGGCTCCGATAGCTTGCATAATGATGTAGTTTCCTTTATCCTCTGCCAGTGCCATTTTAGCAACTACACGTGCGGACATTGGAAATGCGGAAATACCTGCGCCTCCGATCATAGGGTTGATCTTTTCCTTGCGGAAAAGATTGATCAGCTTAGCGATCAATACACCGCCGGCCGTGTCAAAAATAAACGCCAGCAAGCCCATGGCCATGATCATTAAGGTTGAGACATTAAGAAAGCCCTCAGCAGCCATCGTACCGCCAATGGTAATACCTAACACCAGGGTGACCAAATTGGCCAACTCGTTCTGCGCTGAATTGCTGAGTTTGGATAAATTAGCGCAATTACGCAGCAGATTGCCGAACATCAAGAAACCGATCAAAGATACACTGATTGGTGCAATTACGCCAGCAATAATAGTAATTACGATTGGGAAGGCAATCAGTATTTGTTTATTAACTTTTTGTTCCTTGTAAGTCATACGGATTTTGCGTTCTTCTTTGGTGGTTAATAATTTTATAATAGGCGGCTGGATAATTGGAACCAGCGCCATATAAGAATAAGCCGCTACCGATAAAGGACCCAGCAATTCTTTAGCAAATTGATTGGCCACATAGATGGTGGTTGGGCCGTCAGCAGCTCCGATAATTCCAATGGCTGCCGCCTGATTGAGCGGAAATCCCAGCAAAGCTGCAAAAACGATGGTGGCGAAAATCCCGAACTGTGCGGCAGCGCCAAATATCATCATAAAAGGATTTTTTAACAAAGGGGTAAAGTCACACATTGCCCCAATGGCTATAAATATCAAAACCGGGAATAACTCGTTGGATATCCCTGCGTGCAGTAAAGTGGTCAAGGGACCTTCTGCACCAATGGCTGAAGAAAAAGGGATATTGGCCAAAAGTGCTCCGAAACCGATAGGCATCAGTAACAACGGTTCATAATCTTTGGCGATTGCCAAATAAATCAAACCCAGGCCAATAATCCACATGATAACGTGTTTGATCGTCAAACCAGTAATCCCTACAATTAGATCCTGGAATACAGTTTCCATATTAAAAAGAACCTCCCCATTTACGCTCTGTATTATTATTTGGTTATTCCAGAACCATTACAACATCGCCGGCGTCTACGTTGTCGCCTTCCTTTACTTTAACTTCTGCAACTTTGCCGCCTTCTTCGCAGAACACTTCATTTTCCATTTTCAATGCTTCCAGAACGAATACCAGGTCTCCGGCTGCTACATCCTGTCCAGCTTTTACGTTCAAAGATAAAATTTTACCAGGGATCGGTGCAACTATTTTTTCCATTTCAATTACTCCTTTCAAATTTCAAGCTATTTCGATTGTTTTGAGATCCTGTAACAGGTTGACTGTTCTATATGTTCTGTTTATCGATTTCAGCTATCAGAACGGTCTTAGATCAGGGTTTTAAATCTGGATTCCGGTGATCTTCCCTCCTTATAAGTAAATATTTTT
>CAZNPR010000005.1:18443-49531 GCA_964574965.1 uncultured Syntrophomonas sp.
GTGAAGAGTTTGAACGCAGTTCATAAAGTAATGACAATGCCGGAAGCTATAAGCAAGTATGTTCATAATGGGGATTGTATAGCCCTGGGCGGCTTTGTTACCAATCGCAAACCATATGCAGCCGTACGGGAGATCATTCGGCAAGGACTGAAAGATTTATACGTCGAAGGAGGGCCGGCCGGCGGAGACGTGGATATGTTGATCGGGGCCGGCTGTGTAAAAATTTATTTCAACTCCTATTTTGCCAACTCTGGATTTTCTGAAGTTTGCAGACGCGCCCGGCATGCCATTGAACAGGGCACGATCCTTTGGGAAGATTACTCCCTTGATGTCCAGACACTGCTATATCATGCCGCTGCACTCGGTTTGCCTTATATCGCAGTGCAGAATATGCTGGGATCCAGTATGATCGATAAATGGGGAATACCTCCAGAAGTGTGGGAACGGGACCCCAAGCTGGCATCACGCAAACTGCTCGTATCCAGCAACCCGTTTGAGCCTGATGAGCAAGTATGTCTGCTGCCAACACCCAAAATCGATACAGCTATTATTCATGTACAAAAAGCCAGTGCCGATGGAACCTGCAGAATAGACGGCAACACTTTTGTAGACGTGGATATTGCCATGGGAGCCACCCATTGTATAGTGACCTGTGAGGAATTGGTGAGTGACGGACTTTTGCGGCAGAAGCCCTGGTTAAACCAGCTGCCCGGTCTGGTCCCGGATGCGGTGGTACATGCTCCGTTTGGCGCTCATCCTGCCCAATGCGCCAATTATTATGATTACGATGCCGCATTTCTGAAAATGTACGATCAAGCCAGCCGCACTGATGAAGCGTTTGCAGAGTTTATGCAGGAATGGGTATACAGTAGCATCGATCTTGATGACTACCTTGGTAAATTGGGCGTAGCTCGTATATTTGACTTGCAGGTAAAACCAGGATATGGTTACGTTCCGAATGATAGGGGGCGGGAATAATGGCAGACTGGACTAACACTCAGATGATGGCAGTAGCCCTGGCGCGTCAGATAAAAGATGGAATGACCTGTATTATCGGAACTGGTCTGCCTTTGGTGGGAGCAAGCATTGCCAAACATACCACTGCGCCCAATGCCATACTTATATTTGAAAGCGGCATAATGGATGGAAACCCCCTGGAGGTACCTACCAGCGTCAGTGATTTAAGAATTGCTCTGGGGGCGTCTGTATTATGGCCCCAATATCGATATCTGGGATTTCAAAACAATGCCTATAAAAAAAGTAAAATTGACCTGGGTTTTTTAGGCGGAGCCCAGATCGATCCGTTTGGCAACCTGAACTCGACCTGTATTGGAGACTACTGGCATCCGACCAGCAGATTTACAGGCAGCGGCGGAGCCAACGGTATTGCAACCAATGTAAATACGGTTATTATCATGAAACACGAAAAACGACGATTTTGTGAAAAAGTGGACTATGTAACCAGCCCCGGATGGATCGACGGGCCGGATGGGCGAAAACGTCTGGGCCTTCCGGAAGTAGGCCCACAAGCCCTGATAACTGACATGGGAATCATGAGATTTGATGAAAACACCAAACATATGTATTTAGCTGAATATTTTCCTGACGTAAGCATTGAACAGATTTTAGAAAATACCGGTTTTGACTTGGATATATCCAGAGCAAAAGAAACACTGCCGCCAGGCGATAAAATGCTGACAGTGCTTACTAAATTTCTTTGATCTGAATATAGTGCTGATTTATCAAGGCTGTTATCCTGCTTTTATCAGCCTGAGAAAATTTATCAATATTTAAGGATTTGGATTAGCCAAAATCCGCATAATTGGAATTAAACCAAAAGCACAGTAAGCTTTCCAGCTCGGCACTGGCACATTGGCTCATTCAAAGATGGCATAATAATTGCATTAAATTAAAAAACAGATTTACCCGGCTTAATTAAGGAGATAGAGCATTAGGCTCAAAAGAGGTTAACAGAGAAATACGTACCAAAGGTGAACGGTGTAAGCGACAAAGCTATTTTACAGCAAATTATCGAAGAATTTAAAGAGGGTGGGTAAGATTGTGATCCAATTAATTATCAAAAAATTTATTAAAGACTACGAAAATATTTCCGATGGTAATGTCAGGTCATCCTATGTTGTCCTCTCCGGTACAATTGGCATTATTTGCAATTTACTTCTTTCTATAACTAAAATTGCTATCGGCCTGTTTATTAACAGTATTGCAGTCCTATCAGATGGCTTTAATAATTTTACTGATTTAGGAGCTTCATTGGCAGCCATCGTGGGAGGGAAACTGAGCAACCGGCCCCCGGATAAGGAACATCCAAACGGACATGGACGTTACGAATATATTGCCACACTGGTCGTAGTGGCTATGATTTTTGTGGTGGGATTCAAATTGCTGATGGAATCCTATAATAAATTAATTCATCCCGAAGCCGTCGACTTCAGTATCATATCCATGGTTATCCTGATCCTGTCAGTTTCGGTCAAAGTGTGGATGTGGTCTTACAATAAATATATTGGAAAGAAGATCAACTCCAATCTCAATATGGCTGTAGCCACTGACAGCCGCAACGATGTTATGATAACCAGTTTTGTAATACTTATAATGATCGTTGGTCGGTTCGTTCCTTTCAACATAGATGCGATCGGAGGACTTATCATATCCTTGTTTATTCTTTATGCAGGATTTGGTCTCTGTAAGGACGCGATCAATCTCCTGCTTGGTGCAGCGCCGGATCCGGATTTATCTGAAAAGATCATGCAAATGGTCACGACCGGAAAATATGTTATCTCAGCCCACAAATTGACGGTCCATGATTATGGCCCCTGTCAGGTAATGGCAACCATCCATGCTGAAGTTGCTGCCAATGTCGATCTGGCGGAGATTCATTCGGCTATGAAAACTCTGGAAAACCAAATCGAAGAGGAATTGGGCATCTTTATGAGTATTCGGATCCAGCCAGCGAAGGAAGAAGTTCAAAAGTTAACAGTGGTTGATAAGACTGAAAAGGCTGAATTAACAAGAGAATCTGAACTGAGACTTTCAGTAAATAATCGCTGATCGTTCATACTTTGTATTGTACCTGGTGGCTAAACAAAGGTATAAAATGATAAACCCCCTTATTGGACTATACATAAGTTGAATGAGGGGGCACCTATATTTATGCGGGTTATTTGTAAAGACTGTCATGATTATCAAAGTGAATAAATTATTATGAATAAAAAAAGCAAAAAGTTAATTGAGTTTTCTCGATTAATAATTTTATATATAGTTGAGATAATGAACATAAAAGAATGAAATAACTTAACAATCTGACACGGGAACCTGATATTAATGAAGTTTATTTAATAATGGCACATTATTTGCATATTAATATATTCATAAAAGTTTTATTTATGCAGAAAAGTTCGGATAACATTATCTGGCACAGTAAGTGTTTTAGTCAGCAATTTAAGGCCTGCACTGAATGAACGACAAAGATGGAGGTATAATATGAAGCTACAGACAGTAGAAGTGCAAAATTCGGTTGGCAAAATGATTTGTCATGATATAACCAGAGTCGCCCGGGGAGAATTTAAAGATGCCATCTTCAGGAAGGGGCATATCGTTCAACCTGATGATATTCCCGTATTACTGAAAATCGGCAAGGAAAATTTATATATCATGGAACTTGAGTCCGACGATATACATGAAGATATTGCCGGGATCCGTCTGGGAACGGCTGTGACCGGGAATGGTATATACTGGCGCGGTCCCAAGGAAAGTAAAGTTTCACTGTATGCGGAGCATGACGGTTTACTGAAGATCAACGTGAATGCTCTGGAAGCGCTTAATGATCTCCCG
Source organism: uncultured Syntrophomonas sp. (assembly GCA_964574965.1). Taxonomy (GTDB): domain Bacteria; phylum Bacillota; class Syntrophomonadia; order Syntrophomonadales; family Syntrophomonadaceae; genus UBA1368. Next base: position 22,296 of record CAZNPR010000005.1, read on the forward strand.
GATGTTATACTATCCACGTTACACAATAATTCTGTGGTCAAAAAAGATGACCTCGTGGCAGGAACCAAGGTCATCCCATTAGTTGTGCCGGAAGAAACTGTAGCGGCTGCTGAAAATATTTGCCGGGAAGCAAGCTGGGTCACAAAAGTGGTTCCTTTTAAGTCGTTAAAAGCAGGCGTGGTCATTACTGGCAGTGAAGTTTACAAGCAACGCATCCGAGATAGCTTCGGCCCGGTCATAAAAGAAAAAATGCAGGCCTTCGGACAGGAAGTATTAAGGATCGATTATGCACCGGATGATTGTGAAGACATAACCTCTAAAATTAAAAAAATGGTAGATGACGGTGCTGGTCTGGTCATCGTCACTGGAGGCATGTCGGTAGATCCTGATGACGTTACCCCCAAAGCGATATCCCTCACTGGCGCTGAGGTGATCAGATATGGGGCACCGGTACTGCCAGGGGCGATGTTTATGCTGGCCTATTTTAAGGATGTTCCCATCATGGGAGTACCAGCCTGCGGCATGTTTTTTAAAACCACGATCGTTGACATTATCTTGCCCAGATTACTGGTGGGTGAACGACTGACAAAAAGAGATATTACTCTACTGGGACACGGAGGATTATGCCGGGGCTGTGACACCTGCCGTTTCCCCAATTGCACATTTGGTGTCGGACACTGATTAAACGCAGAAGGTAGGGTATTAAAATGGACGAACTGCTGGAGCAAAAAGTAATCATAACGATCATAGACCAGGAGAATCTGGACATTGACTTAATTGGCAGCAAAGTGACTTATCTTGATAATGAAAGCCAGGGTATAGACATTCCCTGGCTTAAAACTGAACTGGAGAAGGCAGCTCAAACCAGTCTGTCAACCGAGGCCTTTATGACAAATAACCTTGTTAATGAGGCTGAGCCCGGGCAGCAAGTGACCGTCATGCTTGAACCTTGTTTGCCGCCTGAAGAACTGGTGATATTAGGTGGGGGCCATATCGCAAGAGCCCTGGTCAAAGTTGCGAAAATGATTGGTTTTCGAATCGTTATTTTCGATGATCGGCCCGGATTTGCAAGCACTGAACGCTTCCCTGAAGCTGACCGGGTTATTTTTGAATCATATGACAAGGCAGACCAGGTTTTAGACTTTGGCCGGAGAAGCTATGTGGTGGTCGTCACCCAGGGACATCGGAATGATTGGGTCTGCCTGCGGCAGATGCTGAAATATCCGCTGGCCTATCTGGGGGTGATCGGCAGTAAGAGAAAAATCGGTCTGACCAGAGAAAAAATGTTTGATGAGGGTTTTGAATTATCCCAGATCAATAACATTTATATGCCAATCGGACTTGATATCGGGGCAGAGACCCCTGAGGAAATTGCCATCAGTATCGCTGCTGAATTAATAAAGGTTCGCTATGGAGGCAGTGCTGCTTCTTTATCAGGAATCAACAGCCCAGCACCTAAATCAACAGATATGGCCGCTGATGCCCAATTTGATATCATAAAAAAGGCCGTTAATATGGCAAGCCATTCCATACCTGCAGCGGTGGCAACAATATTTGCCGCAGAAGGATCTACCCCGCGTAAAGCTGGCTCTCGGATGATCATAAAGGAAGATGGGAGTATTTATGGCACCATCGGTGGCGGGAAGGGCGAAGCCATCATATGTGAGAAAGCACTGGAAATCATAAAAAGCGGCCGACCGGGAATCTTCCGGGTAGAAATGAATGCCGATCTGAACGATGAACTAGGAATGATTTGCGGTGGTGATATCCAGGTGTTTATCGAGCCGATAAGATCTTTCGCCCTCGGCTTCGGAAAAGGCGTGGACCAATGAAGCGTTCTTTTATATTGATGTTGATCGTGCCCTTTTTATGGGCACTTAATTTTGTATTCGGCAAGGTACTGGTTGGTATGTTACCGCCATTTACCATTGCGGGGGGCAGATTTACTGTAGCCGGGATCATATTTGGCTTGTGGATACTCTTCAGGAAAAAAAGGCTGCCGCAGACTGATTTTAAATTTATATTGACGCTGTTTTTGATCAGTCTTACCAGTGTGGTTACCTTTAACGGTGTACTTTACGTGGGTCTCAAATATACGACCGTTGTCAACGGCACCATCGTTAATTCATTTAACCCCATTCCTACCATGTTATTGGCCTTTATCATTCTCAAAGAAAAGGTCAACTGGAAACAGGTCATGGGGGCAATTATTTCTATCTTTGGTGTGGGAGTCATTGTCAGCGGCGGAAATATAAATAGCTTAAGCAGCTTTAACTATGGCGATATCATCATTTTTTTAAATACTTTTGTATGGGCTTTGTTTTCCGTTTTAGGGAAAAAAGTAATGAAGGTCATGAGCCCGCTGGAAACCATTGCTTTCTCAACCTGTATGGGCTTGCCGCTTCTATGGCTCATATGCGGAGTAGAGCTTCATTATCATCCGGTGGAAAGCTTATCTTTGACCGCCATATTTTTAGTCATTTTCCTGGGGATTTTTGCTTCTGTGCTGGCCTTTGTCTGGTGGTATCAGGGCATAAGAGATTTTGGTGCATCCGGAGCCTCTGCCTTTTATAATTTGATCCCCCTGTATTCCCTGCTTCTCAGTGTTATTTTCCTGGGTGAAGAGCTCCATATTTATCATGCATTAGGTTGTCTGCTCATCATTGGGGGCGTAATTATATCTTCCAGGTCCATTAGCACAACACAAGTTTCTTAAAGTGGATTTAAATTGTACTCTAAATGGATGAACATAATACTTAAACGGCAGAAAGGATCATCTCATGCAGGATATACAAAAAATCTCGCAAGCTGCCATAAAAAAGACACTGACATACCGCTACTACATATTTACGGTGGTAGCCCTGGCTTATTTTTTGATTTACTTTCACCGAACTTCAACCGCAGTTATGGCTCCGGAATTAGTATCTGCTTTTGGTATTACTCCTACCGCAGTTGGATTTCTTGGCTCACTTTACTTTTATGCGTATGCCTTGGGTCAACTGCCGGCCGGGATTCTTGCTGACCGGTGGGGCGCCAGAAAAACCCTTTCTTTGTTTACTATCATCGCAGGTATAGGAGCGGTTATTTTTGGCAGAGCTAATGGTTTTGATACAGTCCTGGTCGGAAGGTTCATGGTAGGCCTGGGAGCTGGATTCGTATTCGTTCCAATCACAAGGATCATAACCGACTGGTTTAAAAAAGATGAATTTGCCGTGTATGTGGGCTTGCTTTCATCAATTGGAAATGTAGGTTCCATCGCTTCCGCAGCCCCCATGGTTTTTCTTATGACTGCGATCGGCTGGAGAAACGCTATGAGTTCGATTGGTGTGGCATCTTTCCTGATTGCCATCTTGATTTATAGTTTTGTCCGCAACAAGCCTAGCGAAATCGGCGGTGCCAGTATGGCCGAGATTGAAAACACCGAGCCTGTCAGTATCACGCCTCTGCCGATTGTTAACAGTGTTAAGATCCTTTTTAGTAACTATAACTACTGGACCATTTTTGCTATGTTTTTTGTTTTATATGGCACCATAATGGGTTTCCAGGGGTTATGGGGCGGCCCCTACCTGATGAATGTTTATCATTTGACCAATGCCCAGGCCGGTAAACTGCTTATGATGATCCCGATCGGGATGATCCCGGGCTGTATATTGGCAGGGTTCTTAGCCGATAAAGTCATAAAGTCCAGGAAAAAAGTAGCCATGGCGATGATCGCTTGTTATATAGTGGTCTGGCTTCCACTCGTGTTTTGGATCGACGGCATGTCAATAAACTTTTTAAGGATCCTGTTATTGGCGTTTGGCTTTTTTGGCGGCAGTTTTGCTTTAATGTCAGCCAATATGCAGGAAAGCCTCGATGTGAGGATGACTGGCACAGGGATAGGAGTAATGAATTTCTTTGGTTTCAGCGGCGGTGCTGCCTACCAGCAGATCATGGCGGGCATCATATCCAAAGCTGCTGTGACGAATAACATGATTGCCGTCTCAGGTTTCAAAAATGCCTTTATTTTTTGTCTGGTGACTTTGATCTTTGCCTTGGCTTTCTATTCCACCCAGCGGGAAATGACTGTCCGAAAATGCTAAAATAAATCAATGGATGATTATACATACCCAGTACTTTATTATGTCATAAAGGATCATGGTCTATGGATATATTTTCAGCTTTAGATTTGTCGCCGCGAGAAATCATATCTTTTGTTGGCGGGGGTGGGAAGACGACCCTCATGTTTCGTTTGGCAGATGAGATTCCCCGTCACTATAAAGCGCTAATCACCACGACAACGAAAATACTTGTTCCCCCGGCTAATAAATATCCGGTTTTGTTACTGGGAGACCAGGATATTAAACTGGAACAGGTACAACGTTTTCTGGATGGCGGCAAGAGACCGACACTGGCCTCGAAGCTGCTGCCGGAAAATAAGCTTCAGGGAATAAGCCTGGAACAATTCGCTGATATAGCAGGATGGCAGCATATTGATTTCATATTGGCCGAAGCGGATGGATCCAAAAACCGTCCTTTAAAAGGCCATCTTGAACATGAACCGGTCATTCCCCAGTCCACCACCGTACTGGTAGTCGTAGTGGGAGCAGATGTTATTGGCAAAAGGCTGGACAGTGAATATGTGCATAGACCGGAACTGGTTGCTGCATTGACCGGGAGCACACTTGGAGCTGTGATCCAACCGGAAACCATCGCCAGATTGATTTTGCATCCCCGGGGTATCATGCGTTTACTTCCGAGCCAGACCAAAACCGTTGTGATCATAAATAAGGTCGACTGCCTGCCATCAATAGACCAAGCTTACCAGACTGTCCATCTTTTATTAGGCGATAAGATCAATAAAGTGATCTTATGCTCAGCCATCAGTGAGTCCCCGATCATCGATGTTATCTCCCGAAAATAACTGCACGCTGAAATTCACCTGACCTTTATATAAACTTGAGTCCTATCCACTTTGCTAAAATGCAAAAATTACTTGACCTTGACGCCGCGGAAAGCTTTATACTGGTTTTGTCAGGAGATGAAAGCATGGAGTATACCATAAAAAAACTTGGGCAATTGGCCGGGGTCAGCACCAGGACCCTAAGATATTATGATGAAATAGGGATCCTGCTGCCAGCCAGAATCAACTCATCAGGTTATCGAATTTATGGACAAACTGAGGTTGACAGGTTACAGGACATCCTTTTTTATAGGGAATTAGGAGTATGCCTGGATGATATAAAAAATATACTTGATGCTCCAGCTTATAATAGATTGGCAGCTTTACAAAAGCATCAGGGAAAATTGGATGAGAAGAGAAAGCAGTTGGACGTCCTGATGGACAATGTGGATAAGACCATCAATTATCTTGAAGGGAGGATCGCTTACATGAGTGACAGTGAAAAATTTGACGGTTTAAAGAAAAACCTGATCGATGAGAATGAACTGAAATATGGCGGGGAAATCAGAACTAAATATGGTGACCAGACAGTAGACCAGTCAAACCAAAAGATATTACGGATGACAGAGGAACAGTATGGGGGAATGGAAAAACTGAGCCAGCAAGTGAATGATACCTTGAAAATGGCAATGGCGACCGGAGACCCAGCCGATGAACTGGGACAGAAAACGGCAGATCTGCATCGCCAGTGGTTAAGTTTTACCTGGGACGGCTACACGAAAGAAGCTCATGCAGTGCTGGCCCAAATGTATGTAGATGATGAAAGATTTGCAGCTTATTATGACCAGGTAGGAGCGGGAGCTGCCATCTTTCTGCGCGACGCCATTTTTATTTATACCGGGTCAATGAAATAAGATCGCTTCTGTACGATCTTATTTCCAAACGATACCAATAATTTTTTATATCCAGCCAAGGAAACCGGCGAAAATAATCAGGCATAAGAAATCAAAGCCTAATATAATTCCCGTTGTAATTGTTTTTTTCTTCACACTTTCCATGTCATATACCCAGAAGCTTACTACGAAGAACGGCAGGTAACCAATCAAGAAGATAAGCCAGGGTGCGCTTATATTCCACCAGGAATATTCCCAGGTCAAAGCACCGGCAGCATTGAGAAGCATTTCAATAATTACAGCTGCAATACTGTAACCTGCAGCATAAACCAAACGATTGGGCAAACCCAGGATCTTAAGATTTTTGTCCTGCGGAAGGGTATGGGCTGCGGCCACACCCATAACAGCAAACATCAAGGTGATTTCGACATTCAGGCCGATCAGGATCAGATAAGCGGTTTCCCCGGGGGCACCCCATACGGGTGCATATTGTGTGAAGTGGAAGACCAGGGCATTCCAGATCTCATTAAACCAGTCCATCCCCCATAAAGCCAGACCGCCAAAGACAATACTCCAATTTTTTTTGCCAATTTCAACATTATAAATATATATAACGATCAATAGGAGCGGAATGATGTACCATTGAAATTGCGAAGGATCACGAAGGATCAACAGAGCTTGGGCGGCTGATTCACTAGGCATAAAAACCCCTCCCTTTTAAATTTATGCTATATTGATATTCCATTCGATTCAGGCGCAGAAGTCAATAAATAAATTAAACAGATGCATTATACGATAAATATATGCAGCATCATTCCAATTTGGTCATGGACACCCATTTCTTATCATATTATTTACCCATGAGAAAAGTAATGTTTAATCACCGACCCAAACTAGTGATTCTGGGGCTTATCTTGGCAGCCTTATTAGGTTTATGGCGTGTTAGCTGTAAACCTGATACTGAATTGGAATGGGACAACGAACCGTATATTTCCCTCTATCTGCACGAAAAGGACCAAACAGTGAGGCTGAAATTCGAAGAGTATCTTACAGGAGCGGTAGCGGCAGAAATGCCGGCCTCTTTTGAGATGGAAGCCTTAAAAGCCCAGGTGGTTTGTGCCCGAACCTATGCTGTGAAGAAACTTATTGAGCAGCGGTCTTACCCACAGCAAGCAGACCTCTCCGATGATATAAAGGCTTGCCAGGCCTATATCTCTCCGGCTGATTTCAGACGGGCCAATCCGCAGCATTATCAGGATCTGTCAGCCAGGATCAAACAAGCCGTCGACGAAACACGGGGAGAAATCATGTTATGCGATGGGGAGCCAATCGATGCTCTGTATCATTCCACCTGCGGAGGACAAACCGAGGATGCCGGGGAAGTCTGGCTTCAGGACTTACCTTACCTGGATTCGGTGAAATGTAAGTACTGTGCGGGTTCAAAACATTATTCGACCGTACAGGTTTTTTCTGTTCAACAAATCGAAGCAGATATAGGCATAGACTATGATGAAAACCTGGAGATCAAAGTGTTAAAAACCACTGCCAGCGGTCGTATCAAAGAATTGTCCATCAATCACCTGATCCTTAGCGGCGAAGAATTCCGGCGCAAACTGAACCTGCCCTCCAATTGGCTGCAGTTTAAGAAAGACCAGGAGAAAATAATTATTGAGAGTCGAGGATATGGGCATGGTGTAGGGATGTGTCAGTACGGGGCCAACGGAATGGCCAAAGAAACAGCCGATTACCATGAGATACTGCGGCATTTTTACGGGGATATCCAATTTAATAAAATGAGCTATGATGTTCTCGAGTAGACCTCTTCCGAATATAAATTTAATAATTTTAACCGGGGGAGGACAGTTATGCAAAACTACATCAGAAAAAGAGCCGTAAAAATAGGGCTCCACATTCAAAATACTTCCGATACGGTAAGACAAACTGCTGAGGTTTTCGGGATCAGTAAAAGTACTGTTCATAAAGATGTATCGGAGAGACTGCCGAGGATCGATAAACAGTTAGCGCAAGAGGTAAAAGATATCTTAGATAAGAATAAAGCAGAAAGGCATATTAGAGGCGGCGAAGCGACCCGGCAAAAGTATGCGGCCATCAGAATCAATTAAGAAAATTTGTATAAATAGCATAGCGTATAAGTACTAAAAAAGGTAGAATAGTGTTAGTTTGATTATCTTTATGGGGAGGCTATGCTAAATGTGTCTTTATCAGGAGGATATTGGTATTGATCTGGGAACAGCAACGGTTTTGCTTTTCCGCAAGGGACAAGGCATCGTTCTAAATGAGCCCTCCGTTGTAGCCATCGACAAGAAAACTGATAAAATCATTGCCGTGGGAGAAGAAGCCAGATCTATGCTGGGAAGGACCCCGGGGCATATTGTAGCTATCCGTCCTTTAAGAAATGGGGTCGTGGCTGATTATGACACCACTGAACGAATGCTTAGATACTTCATCAATAAGGTCATTGGCAAAAAGATGCTGGTGAAACCAAGAGTGGTGGTTTGCATTCCCATTGGTGCAACGGATGTTGAAGAACGGGCAGTCAGACAAGCCGCTTTGAATTCCGGTGCTCGGGAAGCATTTATTATTGAAGAACCTTTGGCAGCAGCGCTGGGCGCAGGGATAAATATCAGCAGCCCGGCGGGCAACATGGTCGTCGACATTGGGGGAGGTACCTGCGATGTAGCTGTTCTTTCCCTGGGCGGGATCGTCTGCAACACGATGCTGAAAATTGGCGGTGATCATTTCGATGAAGCCATTATACGCTATGTGCGCAAAGAACATAATTTAATGATTGGCGAAAGAACCGCGGAAGAAATTAAAATCAGAATCGGAACAGCGATGGTCACCGACCAGAACCGCGATCGATCCATCAGTGTAAGAGGGCGGGATCTTATCACCGGATTGCCTAAAACCATTGACATCACCTCGGAAGAGAGCTGGCTGGCTATTCAGGAACCGATTTTTTCCATTATTGAAGGCATTCGTAAAGTGCTGGAAATCACACCACCAGAATTATCCGCTGATATCGTGAATAACGGGATCGTCATGACCGGGGGCGGGTCACTGCTGGACGGTCTCGACATATTGGTTTCCAAAATGACTAATCTGCCGGTACATATTGCCGATGATCCCATCGCCTGCGTGGCCAGGGGAACAGGTAAAGTACTAAATGAGATGACCTATCTGCATAGCCGCTCCAATCATAATAACAGGGCGGTATAAATCGTCAGCTTTAAGGAACAATTATCTTTACAAACTTAAAAACCTGCTTAAAGCGGGTTTTTTCATAGCTGGACGCCCAAAAAGTAAGGAGGTGCAGGGCATATGAATAAAAAGCAGCAGGCTGATATCCTGGGCTGTCAAGTAGATTTAGTCGATTTAAACCAGGCTGTAGGAGAAGTCGCGGCCTTGCTCAATACGGGGGGGAAAGCAGCCCACATCATCACGGTAAACGCCGAGATCCTCTATGAAGCCAGCAAAAGCCCTGAACTTACTGAGGTGATCAATTCAGCCCACATGGTGACTCCAGATGGCATAGGGGTGGTATGGGCGGCAAGCCAATTAGGCGGTTATCCCCAGGGACGGGTTACCGGGATCGAATTACTGGAAGCATTATGCCAGAAAGGAGCCCGGCAAGGCTGGAGAATATTCTTTTTCGGTGCTGCTCCTGGTGTGGCTGAGCAGGCAGCACACAAATTAAGCAGCAGATACCCGGGTTTATTGATCGCTGGTACCATTAACGGTTATTTTACCCCGGAAAATGAAGGGGATATCATAGCTGCAATCAAGTCGGTGGCCCCGGACATCCTTTGCGTAGGTTTGGGTGCACCCCGGCAGGAGTATTGGATCAACCAACATAGGGAAGAATTGGATGTCCCCGTTTGCATTGGCGTTGGAGGTAGTTTTGATGTACTTTCCGGTCTGAAGAGAAGAGCTCCGACATTGATGATCAAATTGAACCTGGAGTGGTTGTACAGGCTGGTCAGTGAACCGTCCAGAATTAAACGGCAAATGGCCTTGCCTAAATTTGTCTGGAAGATTTTACGGCAAAAATATCTTGGCCGCTTATAATTCCGGGGTAAAACAGGAAAACATATATAAACCATATCATGAAGAGGTGTTACAGCCTCTTTTGTTTTTAGATCAGCAGTAAAGCGGGTGGATCCCCATTGAAGAATTGGTTTATTAAGGTCAAATTAAATAAAATCGCTGGAAAACTTTAATATGGAAACCCCCTTTATTTAATTTGACAAGTGCTGTACAATAAAACAAAAGGTCAAAGAAGGTCAAGGAGTATAAAGATGAAAAAAAGTCTGGCGGATAAAATTGAACAGTATTTGAAAGTTCTCATTGAAAGAAGTGAAAACAACGAAATTGAAATTCAGAGAGCTGAATTGGCAGAGACTTTTGCCTGTGTTCCTTCCCAGATCACTTATGTAATCGGAACCCGTTTCAATGAGACGGTTGGTTACTATACGGAGAGCCGCAGAGGCGGAAAAGGCTTTGTCCGCATTACTCGTATCGATGATGCTCAGGTGCAGGCGGGGATCAGCCGAAAAGATTTTTTTGCGTTTATCGATCATCTGTTGGAACTACAGCAGGTAACCGAAAATGAAAGCCGCCTGCTAAAGTATTTGGCAGTCAACGGTTTTCGCGAGATCCCTTCTGAGTTACAGAACCAGTTGTTTTCGAAATTAAAGTGTTGTTTGGAAGACTTTGTCCATTTGCCATAGCAAAGAGGAGGCATTAATTATGTACTGTGAAGAGTGTAAACAAAGGCCGGCTGCCGTTCATTTCACGCAAATATTAAACGGACAGAAGAAAGAAACCCATTTATGTGAAAAATGTGCCGCACAAAAAGGAGCCGTGATGTTTAATCTGGAGGGGCAGCTGGGAATACCAAACCTGTTAGGCAGTTTTTTCGGCAGTCATTACAATATGCAGGGAATGAACGCCAACACAGCCCAGGCAGTATGCCCGAATTGCGGAATGAAGTTTATTGATATACGGCAAACAGGAAAATTAGGATGTGCAGATTGTTATATCGCTTTTGATCAGGATTTGGAACCGATTTTACGCAGGATCCATGGTAATAATCAACATATCGGCAAGATCCCGGCCCGGGAAGGGGAAACCGTTTTATTAAAGAAAAAGATTGAAGAACTGAAGAATCAATTGCATCAGGCAGTCGTGGGTGAAGAATATGAAAAAGCTGCGGAAATAAGAGATGCGATAAAGGAACTGGAAAAACAAAATGAGTAAGGGGGTGAACAGATGGGCGCTGACCTTTTAAATAATAATTATGTTTACTGGATGGATGCCAGAGATGGCAAGGATTCTGATATCGTCATCAGCAGCCGGGTAAGACTGGCCAGGAACTTAAATAAACTGCCGTTCCCGCATTTATTAAGTCCGGAACAGGGAGACCAATTTATTAAGATATTTAAGGAAGCCTGGCGCCAAAGTCCTAATCAGGATCTACAGAAGATGACCTTGCTGACGTTTAATCAGTTGAGTAATCTGGATCGTCAGATCTTGATGGAAAAACATCTGATCAGTCCTGATCATGCCAAAAACAGTACGGCTTACAGCGGGGTGCTGGTAAATGATGAAGGCTCTCTGGGGATTATGATCAATGAAGAAGATCATCTGCGTATTCAATGTTTTTTGCCCGGTTTACAACTGAGTGAGAGCCTTACGCGGGCGCAGCAGATCGATGACGCGCTGGAAGAGCAATTAAGTCTGGCTTTTGACGAAAGAAGAGGTTACCTGACTGCCTGTCCTACCAATACCGGTACGGGTATGCGTGCTTCTGTAATGATTCATTTACCGGCTTTTGTTATTTCCGGCCAGCTAAATTATCTGTTTCAGAATATTTCTCAACTGGGGATGACGGTGCGAGGTCTTTATGGGGAAGGGACTGACGTGATCGGCAACCTCTTTCAAATATCCAATCAGATTACGCTGGGCCAGACGGAGGAAGATATCAGCAGCAAACTGGCCAGCATTACCGAGCAGATCGTTGAACAGGAAAGAATGATGAGACGAAAACTGGAGGCTGATATGAAGTATCAGCTGGAAGATAAGGTGGGCAGAGCTTACGGTATTTTGACCAATGCCCAGGTCATAACCTCAAATGAAGCGATGAATCTTTTGTCAGATGTTCGCCTGGGAGTCGACCTGGGGATCATAAAGGATATCAGCACTTTTGCCTTAAATGAACTTATCGTAGCGATTCGGCCTGCCCATTTGCAAAGAAAAGCAGGCACAGAAATGGAAGCTTTTGAAAGAGATATAAAACGAGCTGGTGTCATTAAGGAAAAGCTCATTAAACAGATGCAAGATTAGGAGGAGATCAGGTATGTTCAGAAAGTTTACCCAAAGAGCAAGAAATGCAGTTGTTCATGCCCAGGAAGAAGCACGGCAGATGAATCATCCGGCTATCGGCACAGAACATATTCTCTTGGGACTGCTCATGGAAGGTGAAGGGATCGGGGCAAGAGCCCTGTTGAATTTAGGGCTGGATCTGGAAAAGGTTCGGGAAGCGATCGTTCAGACCATCGGAGAAAGTGAAGCAGGGCTCGAACAGCCGGCCGGAGACCTGCCTATCACCCCGCGGGCCAAAAAAGTTTTTAACTTGTCCTTTGATGAGGCCAGGATGCAGGGAGTCAATTATGTCGGCACCGAACACTTGTTATTGGCGTTGATCAGAGAAGAAGAAGGAATTGCAGGCCAGGTATTGATTGCAATGGGGGTCAAACTGGAGGAAGTAAGAGAACAGGTGGTTATGTTGCTGGGAGGAGAAATGCCGGGCGCAGCACCGATGAATAATCAGTATCAGGAAGCACCCAATCAGGCAGTGCCGCCGGTCAATAAAAGAAAACCTAAAAGCAAGACTCCTACTCTGGATAATTACAGCCGTGACCTGACCCAGGATGCCCAGGAGGCAAGGTTGGATCCAGTCATTGGCCGTGAAGATGAAATCGAACGTGTGGTGCAGATATTATCACGCCGCACCAAGAACAATCCGGTTTTGATCGGTGATCCCGGTGTAGGCAAGACCGCTATCGTAGAAGGCCTGGCGCAGCGGATCAATGAGAATCATGTGCCGGAGATTTTAAACAATAAAAGAGTGGTATCCCTTGATCTTTCATCTATGATCGCCGGGACGAAATACCGGGGTGAATTTGAGGATCGCCTTACGAAAATCGTGGGAGAGATCAAAGCGGCCGGAGACGTGATCCTTTTTATCGACGAACTGCATACGATCGTAGGAGCCGGGGCTGCGGAAGGAGCAATCGATGCTGCCAATATTCTGAAACCTTCACTAGCTAGAGGAGAATTCCAATGCGTAGGTGCTACGACCCTGAATGAGTATCGGAAACATATCGAGAAAGACGCTGCTCTGGAAAGACGTTTTCAGCCGATTTTAGTCAATGAGCCCACTCAGGAAGAAAGCATCGCTATTTTAAAGGGCCTGCGGGACCGTTATGAAGCCCATCATGGTGTGAAAATCAGTGATGAAGCCATTGAGGCTGCAGTGAAACTTTCAGCCCGGTATATTTCTGATCGTTTTTTGCCGGATAAGGCTATCGATTTGATAGATGAAGCTTCTTCCAGAGTGCGGCTGGCAAACTATGTTTTACCGGGTGATATAAAGGAAGAAGAAAACCGTTTGGAAGAAATCATCAAAGAAAAAGAGGAAGCCATCAATGCGCAGGAGTATGAAAAAGCTGCCAGTATCAGGGATCAAGAGCAAAGGCTTAAAGATATCATTGAGAATAAACGCAAAGAATGGATAAATAAACGCAATTTAGAAACCGGTTCTGTAGGAGAAGAAGAAATTGCTGCCATTGTATCCAAATGGACCGGCGTTCCGGTAAGCAAGCTGGCTATGGAGGAAAGTGAAAGGCTGGTCAATCTGGAGACAATCTTACATGCCCGGGTGATCGGACAAAATGATGCTGTGCAGGCCGTTTCCCGGGCGGTCAGAAGAGCGCGGGCCGGACTGAAAAATCCCAAACGTCCGATCGGTTCTTTCATCTTTCTGGGACCGACCGGTGTTGGAAAAACGGAGTTAGGCCGGGCCTTGGCGGAAGCTATGTTTGGCAGTGAAGAAGCGATCATCAGGCTGGATATGTCTGAGTATATGGAAAAACATGCAGTAGCAAGAATGATCGGCTCTCCTCCCGGCTATGTCGGGTATGATGAAGGCGGCCAGTTGACGGAAAAAGTAAGAAGAAAGCCTTATTCCGTCATATTACTGGATGAAATTGAAAAAGCCCACCCGGACGTTTTCAATATTCTGCTGCAGGTTTTGGAAGACGGACGTCTTACCGATGGGCAGGGACGTACGGTAGATTTTCGTAATACAGTAGTCATCATGACATCCAATGTGGGTGCGGAATCCCTGAGAAACGATAAAAAGGTTGGATTCAATCGTGCCATTGACGAAGCCCAGGGTTATTCCCGCATGAAGGATACGGTTCTGGAAAAGCTGAAACACACGTTCAGACCGGAGTTTTTAAACCGCATCGATGAAGTGATCGTTTTCCAATCGCTGAATGAAACCGAACTAAAGGAGATCGTAGAGCTTCTATTACAGGAAGTGGCCAAACGAATCGTTGAAAATGGATATCAATTGACCATTAGTCCGGCGGCCCGGGATCATATCTTACGAGAAGGCTATGATCCGGCTTATGGTGCAAGGCCTATCAAACGCGCGATTCAAAAATTAGTGGAGGACACGTTATCTGAAGAGATATTGAAGGGAACCGTGAAACCGGGCGATAATGTTTTGATCGATATAGCTGACGAAAAGATCGTAGTAAAAAAAGGTTGATCTCGCTGCTTGGGCGGCCCGGAAACATTCTGCCAGGAGGCTGTTGATCCGCCTGGAGTAACATAAATTTCCACCCCATTAAAATTGCTGCAAATCATGAGATTGATTGGTATATAATGATTTAAAGGAGTGCATTATGGGGAAAATAAGCACTAAATTCGTTTGTAACGAATGCGCCTACGAAGTTCCCAAATGGATGGGGAAATGCCCGGGATGTAATGGATGGAATACCTTTGTGGAAGAAAGCATCACGCCCCGGGCTGCAGGGATAAAGAAAACGACTGCAAATGCGGTACCTTTAAGTGCGATTGCCGATTCAGATGTCTTCCGCTTCAGCAGCGGCAACCAGGAACTGGACAGGGTACTTGGGGGAGGCATTGTTCCCGGTTCCTTGATTTTACTGGGTGGAGATCCAGGAATCGGCAAATCGACCTTGCTGTTGCAGGTAGCACAATTTATTGCTCAAACCGAGCAAAAGGTAATATATCTCTCCGGGGAAGAATCCCTTAAACAAATTCGGCTGCGCTCATTAAGGATGGAAATCAACAGTGATCATATCTATTTAGTGAATGAACCCGACCTTGACTATCTAAGCAATTATGTTGATGAATTAAATCCCGGTATCATTATTATAGATTCGATCCAAACCGTTTTTACCAGTGAGATCTCTTCTGTGCCCGGCAGCATCTCACAACTGCGGGAATGTACTGCTCGTTTAATGGAGCTGGCAAAGAAAAGGGAAATCGCCATTTTTTTAGTGGGGCATGTTACCAAAGACGGGGCACTGGCAGGGCCCAAAGTACTTGAGCATATCGTCGATGTAGTTATTTATTTTGAAGGAGATAAGAATTATGCCTTCCGGTTATTGAGGGGAATCAAAAACCGCTTTGGTTCTACCGATGAAATTGGGATTTTAGAGATGAGTGGCCAGGGGCTGAAAGAAGTAACCGACCCTTCGTATATATTTATCGATGCGTCCGGAGTTGGCTCTCCGGGAACTGCAATTACAGCCAGTTTTGAAGGAACCAGACCGCTCCTTATCGAATTGCAGGCCTTGGTTTCTGCGTCTGGACCGGGATATCCTCGTCGTATGGCCTCCGGAATTGACCAGAATCGGCTGGCCTTGATCATCGCCGTGCTGGAAAAGAGATGCAGTATCAATTTATCGGCCTATGATGTGTATTTAAAAGTAACGGGGGGAATGTACCTGAAGGATCCATCCGTTGATCTTAGTATTGCGGCAGCTATAACTTCCAGTTATTTAGATCGGCCTTTGCCATCCGCCACGGTATTTGTTGGTGAGTTAGGCTTATCCGGCCAGATACGCCAGGTTCCTTTTCTTGAACAGCGCCTTAAAGAGATACAAAAGATGGGCTATAGTCAAGCCGTTATCCCCGGCAGTGGAGGAAAAGATGCTTATACCCGTGGAGAACTGGAGGTTTTGGAAGTAAATAATCTGGATGAGTTCATGGAACTTATCGGATAGGGGGTAAATATGTCAGAGGATATTTATCATGGTAATTTCAGAAAGTATCTTCAGCTACTGGCGCCGGGAACAATTTTCCGTATTGGTCTGGAAAATGTCTTGCATGCTCATACCGGAGGGCTGATCGTGGTTGGAGACTCACCTGAGGTAATGAACATCGTAAGCGGAGGTTTTTTGATCAATTGCGATTTCACACCTGCCCGTCTATATGAACTGGCCAAAATGGACGGTGCCATTATTACGAACCATGATGTGACAAAGATCGTTGCCGCAAATGTACAATTGGATCCGGACCCTCAGCTTCCATCCAATGAAACCGGCATACGGCACCGGACTGCTCAGAGAGTAGCTAAACAAACCGGGCAGTTAGTCATCGCTATCTCCCAGCGCCGCCAGGTGGTCACACTTTACCAGGGCAATATTGTTTTCAGATTGCGCGATCTGGCCAGCATTCTGGTCAAAGCCAATCAAGCTCTGCAGGCACTGGAAAAATATCGCAATGTTTTGGCTAGAGAAACCCAGCGTTTAGGCGGCCTGGAATTTGAAGATATGGTGACGGTTTCGGAAGTATGCGAAGTAATAAGACGCAGTATCAAGGTCCTGAATATTGCCGAAGAAATCGAAAACTATATTGCCGAATTAGGGGTAGAAGGCCGCCTGGTCAAAATGCAGCTGGAAGAAATGATATCAAATGTTGAAGAAGAAGCCTTGTTTGTCATTGAGGATTATTCCAAAGCCGCTGAAAAAACCCCGCAAGAGATCATACATAGCCTGAGCAGGGCCTTTGAAGAAGATATTTCTGATTCGGTATTTATCGCTAAAATATTATCATTGGGAACCACCACCAGTCACCTGGATTCACAGGTATCACCCAGGGGCTATCGGATGCTGCATAAACTGCCCCGGATCCCCCTGCCGATTATTGAGAATCTGGTGGAGACATTCGGCCTGCTGGTCAATATATTACGAGCCACTATCGAAGAACTGGACGAGGTCGAAGGTATTGGTGAAGTGAGAGCCCGTTCCATTAAAAGCGGACTGAAACGAATGCATGAGCAGCTGCTTCTGGAATACATGGTTTAATAACACATAACATCAGGCGAACAAATGAACTGAATCGAACAAAAAAAAGCCGCATAGCGGCTTTTTAAATTCCTCGTTTAAGTCATATTAAATACGCCTAGAGCGGAAGCTTTCTTGTATTCTTTCAGGAATACATCGTAAAGATTCAAATCCAGAGTATTACAAAGGGCGGCCGTATAAAAGAGCATCTTCCCCAGTTCGCTGGAGATCACTTCCTGGCAATGCTCGCATAAAACACCTCGCATATGATCATCCAAACATTCCCGCAGCTGGTCAAAAGACTCGATGCCTTCAGGGAGATGCAATTTTCCTGCCTGTATGGATACACATCCACATTCCGTAACGGATTTTGACACAGCCCGGTTCACCCTGCTGGTCGCTTCGGAAAGCTTGGATAAAACATCGAGAATGCTACGGTGTCTAATTAAAAGATCACCAACAACATTTTGAAATTCATCACAAATCAAGTCCTTCATAAAAAGACTTGCCCCCCTTTTTTGCTGTGTTTATTAAATAAATTATAGACTCACAGGAAAACCTTTGTCAATTGAGGGGGGCTGACTGCTTGCGTAACATTAGGATCAGGCTGGCCATATGAGTAAATAATTGCCAAATAATATAATTGTTAGTATAAATGCCGGATCGATATAGAAAACTAATGAATGGAGGTGTTTTTATGCATTATAAAATTTGGTTATCTAAACCGATCATTGGATTAGCGATGCTGATCAGTATCTGGACCGTCTATTTTACCCGCTTGTTCCTGCAATTTGACATCATTTATCAGCTGCTGATAGGGTTGACTGCCTTTGTATTAGGAGTCTTGGTATTTCATTTTTTCGAAGCATTATTTCTCAGGGCTCAGAGGACCTTCAATCGCAATCTGGATAATCTGCCCATTGAAATGGTGGTGGGAGGTACGACCGGTCTGATGGTAGGTATCATAGTTGCCGTATTAAGCAGTTTCCCGCTTTCGTTATTAGGTAAGATCGGAGCTTATTTGACCATGGTTTTTTTTATTTTGACGGTTTATTTGGGGGTCAAAATAGGATTGCGCAAAGCGCAGGAGGTATATAACCTGTTTCCCTTCCATCTAAAATTGGAAGAAAGCAATCATGGGAAAGATGAGCAGCCTAAAGTATTGGATACCAGTGCGATCATTGACGGGCGAATTTATGATGTCTGTATCTCTCATTTTCTGCAGGGACCGCTGATCGTACCCCATTTTGTCATTGAAGAACTACAGCATATTGCTGATTCCTCTGATAACATCAGGAGAAACAAGGGGCGCAGAGGTTTGGATCTATTAACGAAAATGCAAAAGCATCCGGACATAAAAATTGCTATAATTGATGTTAATGAACCAAGTATTATGGAAGAAAAGGAAGTAGACAACCGGCTGATCCGCCTGTGTAAAAATCTAAATGCCAGTATCATTACCAATGATTATAATCTTAATAAGGTAGCGGAGTTGCAAGGGATCACCGTGCTCAATATCAACGAACTTACCAATGCGGTCAAAGTCATTGTTTATCCGGGTGAAACCATGCATATTACCATTATTAAAGAAGGTAAAGAAGTCGGACAGGGAATAGGCTACCTGGAAGATGGCACGATGGTAGTGGTCGAGGAGGCTCAGAAGGAAATAGGCAAGGATCTTGAAGTGCTGGTTACCAGCGTTTTTCAAACGGCTGCAGGACGCATGATTTTTACCAGGAAAGTTCGTGAAGATACCCAGACCAGCGCATCCCAGATGTTGAATATGACAGAGGTGAATGTATATGGATGATAACCTGCGGGTCGTGGTGGCGGCAGCAGGCAGCGGCAGACGCATGGGGAACAACGTGAATAAACAATATATCCTGCTGGATGGGCAGCCGGTTTTGACCTATTGTATCGAGGTCCTGGAAAAAAGCCCTTTGGTGCAGGATATTGTGATTGTGGCCCGGGAGCAGGAAGTTGAGTTCTGTCAGCGGGAAATCGTATTAAAATACGGATTTAAAAAAGTTAAAGCAGTTATCGCCGGTGGGCCCGAACGCCAGGATTCCGTTTTGAATGGACTGCAGGCATTGGGGGATGATACGGCATGGGTTGCCGTGCAGGACGGCGCCCGTCCTTTCTTAAGCGAACCATTACTGGCCAGGCTGATTGAGGCAGCCAAAGAATTCGGCGCTGCAGTGCCGGGAGTAATTTTGCATGATACGATAAAATCTGTGGATCAGGAGTTCTTTGTCAGTCACACTTTGAAACGGGAATCCATCGTTGCCATTCAAACCCCGCAGGTATTTGACTATCAAAAACTTCTGGGGGCTTATAAGCAGGCACGGCAAGATAGCTTTTACGCTACGGATGATGCGGCACTGTACGAAAAGTATTGCGGCCCGGTGAAGGTGATCCCCGGTGAAGCCTCCAACATCAAGCTGACTCACCCGGAAGACCTTATCCTGGCTGAAGCCATTTTAAAAGTCCATAGGGAAAATGGGCTGTAAGTAAAGGAGAGGGGCAAGCGGATAATGATGCGGATCGGAATTGGTTATGATGTGCACCAACTGCAAAGGGGAAGGAAACTGATTATAGGCGGAGTGGAAGTTCCACATATCACCGGGCTCTTAGGCCACTCGGATGCCGATGTCCTGGTTCATTCTGTTTGTGATGCTTTATTAGGGGCGGCTGCCTTAGGTGATATCGGCCGCCATTTTCCTGATACTGACCAGCGCTATAAAGATATCGACAGCCTGATCATGCTGGCGCTGGTCAAGCAAAAGATTACCGACTGCGGCTATAAGATCGGCAACATTGACTGCACTGTAATTGCTGAAAAACCGCGTCTGGCAGCCTACATTCCCCAGATGGGTGCCAATCTGGCCCGTGTGTTGGAGATAGAACTAAAACAAATCAATATCAAAGCCACCACTACTGAAAAACTTGGTTTCACCGGTCGGGAAGAAGGGATCGCTGCCCAGGCGGCTGTTCTGCTTATCAAGTCATGACCATTCTCTGATTGAATTACACCTGCCATTACGATAGTATTACTATTATTCAATGTATTAGGAGGAGAACCATGAAAGCGATTAAGGTGAGATTTGCCCCCAGTCCTACCGGGCCATTACATATAGGTGGAGCCAGATCAGCGCTGTTCAATTTCTTGTTTGCTGCCCATGAGCAAGGGAAGATGGTGCTGCGCATCGAAGACACCGATCTGGACCGTTCAGACCGGGTCTATGAAGAGGAAATTATCGCATCCCTGCGCTGGTTAGGCCTGACATGGGATGAAGGAGCCGATGTAGGCGGAGAAAATGGCCCTTACCGGCAAACGGAACGTCTGGATATTTATGACCAGTATGCTAAAAAGCTGCTGGCAGAAGATAAGGCTTACTATTGCTTCTGTCAGCCGGAAGAACTGGAAGCCGAACGGCAGCTTTCGGGCGAAAAAGGAGAAATGATAGGCTATTCAGGCAAATGCCGTTCTTTAAGCAAAGAGGAAATTGCGGAAAAAATTGCGCAGGGAATAAAACCAACCATCCGGTTCCGGGTGCCCGAACATAAAGTGCTGGTGGTGGATGATCTTGTCAGAGGTTCAGTGATGTTTGAGACCGATCTCTTAGGTGACTACATCATTGTCAAATCAGACGGCATTCCTACCTATAACTTTGCGGTGGTGATCGATGACAATTTGATGGGGATCACCCATGTCATAAGGGCGGAAGAACATTTATCCAATACTCCCCGGCAGCTGCTGATCTATGATGCATTGGGTTTTGAGCTGCCAAAGTTTGCTCATATTTCTCTGATACTGGGGAGCGATAAGCAAAAGATGAGCAAGCGGCATGGAGCTACTTCCGTTTTACAGTATCGTGAAAACGGTTATTTGCCTGAAGCGCTGTTTAATTTCTTATCCCTTTTAGGCTGGTCGGCAGAAGGGGAAAACGAGATATTATCAGCTCCGGAAATTATTAAACAATTCAGTTTGGAGAAAGTATCCAAGAGCCCGGCGGTTTTTGATGTTGATAAATTAAACTGGCTTAACAGTCAATATATCAAAAAACTTTCAACCGATGAGCTGGCTCCGATGTTAAAACCGTTTTTACAGGATTTCGTTTACCAGGATGAGCTTTCACGTCTGACCGATGAGCAGTATCTGCTGTTGGTGGCAGCGGTCCATGACCGGTTGGTTTCCCTCAAAGATATTGTTCGTGAAGCAGCAGCTATTTTTGCCCCGCTCAAGGATGAAAGTTATGAAACCGAAGCCTGGCAGGTCTTGAATGAGCCTGGTGTCCCAACGGTTTTAGAGGCCTTTAAGAATCAAATGACAACTGCCGATGATGTGGAATTTATCAAGCAGGTGATAAAAAAATTGATCAAAGAGAATAAGTTAAAACCGAAAGATGTTTACATGCCCTTGCGCTGTGCCTTAAGCGGTGTGACCCATGGACCGGAGCTTCCTTATTTGATCAGTATCTGGGGGCTTGATGAAACCATCCGCAGGATCGACTATACGCTGGCAAAGATCAGCACAGTTCCAGGCAACTGATGAGCTCCTCCCGATTGACATTTTGACCAGGGCGCAATTATAATAATTTAATAACATATGTAAATGCGATGAAGGGGAAAAGTAAATATCCTTGGCTGACAGAGAAAAAAGGCCGCTGGCTGTAAGCCTTTTTCAGTATGAAGGTATTGAATATGCACCCTGGAGCAGGCTGCCGAAGCTTAGTAGGCATATCCCGGTGGAAGACCGTTATCATTTTTAAGTGGAATGCATTGATCGCATTCAAACAGAGTGGAACCACGGAAGCTTAGCCTTTCGTCTCTAATGAGACGCGAGGCTTTTTGTTTTATAATAGAAGGAGGCTCATTATGTTTGCAGCGCTGGATCAAAAGACAAATAGGCTGGCTGAGCCGGCCTTTTCCATCAGTGAAATAATAACAGCCTGGCAGGACACAGTAATCAGTCGAAATGAGTAAAGTGAGGTGGCGGGAATTGAAAGTCTATAATACATTGAGCGGGGATAAACAAACCCTGGATTTAAGTCCTGAGGTAAGTATGTACGTCTGCGGACCTACTACTTATAATTATATTCACCTGGGCAATGCCCGGCCGCTGGTAGTCTTTGATACTGTACGCCGCTATCTTGCATATAAGGGATTTAAGGTGAAATATGTACAGAATTTTACTGATGTGGATGATAAGATCATTCAGCGGGCGAATGATCTGGGGCAGGATCCGCTGGAACTGTCAAACTTTTATATTGATCAGTACTTTGCAGACGCTGATAAACTGGGGATCAGACGGGCCGATGTCCACCCCCGGGTCAGCGAACATATAGAGGATATTATCGCTGCCATAAAAACTTTGATCGATAAAGGCTATGCTTATGAATTGAACGGGGATATTTATTACCGGGTCAAAGCCTTTGCTGATTACGGGAAACTTTCGGGGCGCACATTGGATGACATGCTGGCAGGTGCCCGGGTAGAAGTCGATATACGTAAAGAAGAAGCAGCTGATTTTGCCTTGTGGAAATCCGCCAAACCAGATGAACCTTATTGGGAAAGCCCCTGGAGCAAAGGGAGACCGGGCTGGCATATCGAATGTTCGGTCATGTCGACCCGTTACCTGGGAAATACGGTGGATATTCACGGCGGCGGCAGCGACTTGATTTTTCCCCATCATGAAAATGAGATTGCTCAGGCTGAAGCCATAACCGGCAAACCTTTTGTGCGTTACTGGATGCATAACGGCTTCATCACAGTAAATAAGGAAAAGATGTCCAAATCCCTGGGTAACTTTTTTATCCTTCGTGATATTCTGGACAGGTTTCCCGCTGATGTGGTGCGCTACTATTTAGTTGCCACCCATTATCGCAGTCCTCTGGACTTTGATGACGGCAAACTCGAAGAAGCAGGCCGAGCTCTAAACCGCTTAAAAACTACCCTGATATTGGCGGAAGAATTTATGGCTGGCGGCGGTGCTGCGGTGGAAAGCGTTGGGGGGAAAGCAACAGAGTTGGAAGAAAAGATCAACGGGCTGCGTAAGAATTTCCTCGAAGCTATGGACGATGATTTTAACACCGCCCGCGCGATCGGATATTTATTTGAAATGTCTCATCAGCTCAATATATTTATTGCCGAAGCTGCCAGGGAGGATGAGGAGAATCAAGAAGCCATACGGAGGACCAGGGAAATTTTTTACGAATTAGGATCAGTTTTAGGGATCTTCACCGCATCTGCCGTTGACGCAGGCAGTGTAAGTGAAAAGCTCCTTCCCATTTTCGGACAGCTGAGAAACCATGCCCGGCAGGAAAAAAATTATCCTTTAGCTGATGATCTGCGCAATTGGCTGAGCGGCCAGGGAATAGCCCTGGAGGACCAGCAGGAAGACAGCCGCTTTCGATATGAGCACCTGCCTGAACCCCATGTTCTGATCGAAAAACTCCTGGCTTTAAGGGCAGAATTTAAAAACAGAAAAATATATGTACAGGCTGATTTTATCAGAGACAGTTTACAAGAGCGGGGTATAATAATTGAAGATACCAGAGAAGGAGTGCGGTTTAAAATTGCTGAAAAATGATAATATCATAATCAAAGATATGAAAGATTATCCGCCCATCGTATTAGCCTACTTAGGCGATGCGGTCTTTGAACTTTTAGTGCGTACCAGCATGGTGACCGGGGGAAAACGTAAAATCAAAGAGATCCATCTCGACACTGTTCAGATCGTTAATGCCGAGAGCCAGGCGAAAGTGCTCCGGGAAGTGTTTGATGATTTGAGCGATGAAGAAAAAGATATCGTACGGCGGGGCAGGAATGCCAAAAGTACACCGCCGCGTCATACTGATAATGGTGATTACCGTATGAGTACCGGCTTTGAAGCCTTGTTAGGCTATCTTTATCTGAAAGGGAATACGCTCCGGATCGAGGAACTGGTTGAAAAAGCCCTTCATAATGAAGCGATAATTATGTGATGATCGAGGTGGAAAAGGTGCAGACAAGTTTACAAGTGGAATTGATTCAGTATACCCCCGAACCTGAGCGTCTGGTTGCCGCAGCTGCAAAATTATGTTATTCCCAGGCCGGGATTGATCAAATCGCCAGGGATTTGAGCCAGCCGGTCATCGAAGATTTCCTTACCATGCTAGGGGAAATCGGACATGAAAGTCCCATTGAACATATCAGCTTCACTTTCGGTATCGCAGGCGTAAGCCGAACATTGCTGGCACAATTGACCAGGCACCGGATCGCCAGTTACAGCGTCCGCTCCCAGCGTTACGTCAACGAAGGGGAATTTGATTATATAATCCCGCCGGAGATAGAAGCGATACCGGAAGCGAAAGAAGTTTTCCTGCAAGCGATGGCATCTGATCAGGAGTTATATGAAAAGCTGGCTGCCATTCTGTTAGAGAAGCATCAGCGGATGTATATCGGGGAGGGGAAGACCGAAAAAGAGGCCCGGCAGATGGCTGAAAAGAAAGCCAACGAAGATGCTCGTTTCGTACTGCCTAATGCTTGTGAAACCAAAATTGTGGTTACAATGAATGCCCGCAGTTTAAATAATTTTTTTCGCCAGAGATGCTGTAACCGCGCTCAGTGGGAAATAAGGGCACTAGCCACGGAAATGTTAAAACAGGTACGAGCAGTTGCCCCCATCTTGTTTAAACATTCCGGACCCGGATGTTACAGTACCGGCAAATGTCCGGAAGGGAAAATGACCTGCGGCAAGGCAGCAGAGGTGAAGGAACTGTTCCGCAGCTTGTAAGAGTATGCCATTTATACTTGAATTGTGAGGTTAGAAGTTTGACTGAGAAGATTGCCGGAGTAAACAGCATTATGGAAGCCTTAAAAGGGCAGAGAAAAGTGCATAAAATATTTATACAGGAAGGACGCCAGGGTAATAAAGTAGAGGAACTCGTCAACTATGCCAGGAAAAAGGGGGTTTTTGTACAGTATGTTGAAAAAAGCCGCTTGGATGCCATGTATACTGCCAGTAACCACCAGGGCGTAGTAGCTCAGATCAGTGCTTTCGACTATAGCGAAATCGGAGAAGTTTTGGAAAAAGCCTGTCTGGAAAAACAGGAGCCTTTTATACTGATTTTGGACGGCATCGAAGACCCGCAGAACTTTGGTTCCATTATTCGAACTGCGGAAGCGGCAGGAGTCCATGGAATCGTCATTCCCAAACACAGTTCCACTGAGGTCACGGCAGCAGTTGCCCGTGCTTCTGCTGGTGCTGTCGAACATATATTGATCATCAGGGAAACCAATCTGGTGAATACCATCAATCTCCTTAAGCAACAAGGCTTTTGGATCATCGGGGCTGATATGCAAGGGGAAAAGGAGTATTTCAATACCGCTATCCCGGCCCCCACTGCTCTGGTGATCGGAGGAGAAGGCCGGGGAATAAGAAGGCTGGTGCGGGAAAACTGCGATTTGCTGCTAAACATTCCCATGGCTGGAAAGATAGGATCTTTAAATGCTTCTGTGGCCGCGGCACTGCTGATTTATGAAGTTGTCCGGCAGAGAAACACCAGGCTGGGAAATAAATAAGACCCGTGAGCACAGGTGTGCAACCCGGACATGTAACAATTCTGACAATTTTGATGATGCTTGACGTTAGTTCGATCAGTGGCTATAATATACCTATCTGTAAGCAGGAACGTGCATTGAAGCAGGGAATAAAAAGGTGGAGGAGAATGGATGTATAGTTCTGCCGCTGTTAAGCACTTCGAGGTTACATACAATGAGCTGACAGATGAAGAAATCGTCGAGTTGGCTCAAGAAGGGGAACAATTTGCTACAGAGTATCTAGTCGATAAATATAAGAATTTTGTAAGAGCCAAAGCCAGATCTTATTTTTTAATCGGAGCCGATAAAGAGGATATAATTCAGGAGGGAATGATAGGTTTATTTAAAGCCATCCGTGATTATAAAACGGACAAGCTTACTTCTTTCCGCGCGTTTGCTGAATTATGTATCACCCGCCAGATCATTACGGCCATTAAAACGGCCACCCGACAAAAACACATACCATTGAACTCCTATGTATCATTGAACAAACCCATTTATGATGAAGAATCAGACCGTACGCTGATGGATGTAATATCCACCACCAAAATCACCAACCCGGAAGAAATCATCATCAGCCGGGAAGAATTCATTTTTATTGAGAAGAAAATGGGCGAAATACTAAGTTCCCTGGAATGGAAAGTACTGATGGCTTATCTGGAAGGAAAATCATACCAGGAAATAGCTGTGGAACTAAAAAGACATGTGAAGTCTATTGACAATGCCCTGCAAAGAGTGAAACGAAAACTTGAGAAATACCTGTAATTGGCGGTTAATCAAAGGTTTTTAAAGGCACATCATAGGATGTGCTTTTTTGATCAAATTTAACGGGCATATTTAAACGGCTTAAACGCAATATTCCATGGTTGTAAAAAGCTATTGACTTTGCTGTATACAGAGGTTAAAATATTTATTGCTGAGCCGAGCTAGCTCAATCGGTAGAGCAGCTGATTTGTAATCAGCAGGTTGCGGGTTCAAGTCCTGTGCTCGGCTCCAGAGAATTACATGGAGGGATACCCAAGCGGCCAAAGGGGGCAGACTGTAAATCTGTTGTCGACGACTTCGAAGGTTCGAATCCTTCTCCCTCCACCATTTTTATGATTGCAGATCAGCCGAAATAGGATACAATGTAGAGAAGTTCTTTTTATGATTATCGCGGGATGGAGCAGTTGGTAGCTCGTCGGGCTCATAACCCGAAGGTTGCCGGTTCAAGTCCGGCTCCCGCAACCAAAAAGATTATTTCCCAAAGGGAAACTGCGATAAAGGAAGTCCTCGCAGAGGGCAGAAGAATGGCAAATAAATATGCCCGCAAGAGGACAAAATCGACAAATTTCAATTCGGTAGTCCTGAATAAGAGGGCAACCAGTGAATTGCCCTTATAGCTCAGTCGGCAGAGCGCATCCTTGGTAAGGATGAGGTCACCGGTTCAAGTCCGGTTAAGGGCTCCACTTGGCGGTGTAGCTCAGTTGG